>NZ_JADPRX010000005.1:0-138244 GCF_017347125.1 Sporosarcina sp. E16_3 | reverse complement strand
ATATTCTTTATGACAACTTACCTTTCTGAGTACGCACACTTCACAAACAAACACGATCAAGACGCCGCGACAAGACAACACATACTAGCGAATCGTGATGCTATGAACCAAACTGAGCGGGCTGTTCTTGATATGATCCGTCGCTACTCCGTCAAATACGGCGCTGCACATTTGAAACACGAAACCATCGAAAAGGCCATCAAGAAATCCAACGCGACTGTACGACGCGCAATTCGCAAATTAGAAAAGCTAGGAATTATCGAACGCATTCACTATATCCGCCCTGTCATGAGCGGTCTAGGCGCTAACATTTACGTCATAAAACCTACTAATGACCAGTCGAAATTGAACACCCCGAAGGATGACGAAAAGCCTTCTGCCAGTGAGGCGGAACCCGCTAAACCGCAAACTGAAGCTTTTCTTTCTAAAGCGATAAATACTAAAGACCTTAAAAGAACGTCTCCTGTAGAAATGTTGCCTACAACGCTTTTCGGTAAAATGAAAACGCTTCTTTCTTCAACAATTGGTGAAAGTAAATTAGCACGTAACTTTTACGGCGTCTACCGGAAACAGTCCCCTCCAATTTTAAAATTCAACATTCACAAAGACAAAGGGGAGCTTTTAGAGCAATTAGCGATACAGGCACTTCGTATTTCGATTCAAACAACCAAATCAAAAAAAGTCCGGAATCTGCCCGGCTATTATTCAGGCGTTTTGCGTGAACTGATTGGAAAAGCTTTATTTAGCGACGCTTTCATGGATTTTGCCGTGCCAGTTGAGGGGTTTTTCTATCGATGAAATTATTGTGTGTGTGCCTATGCAACAGAAAACAACCAAAAATTCATACAAAGCTGCACTGACAATCGGTGCAATATGTGCCATCAACAACGGCAAAATCATCCCAAGAGGAAGTGCAAATTGCACCCTCTAGAGAAGGCAAAATGCACCTAGCAATAACCAAAGAGTATAAGAGTATTAAAAAAAAGAACTTGTCGAGAACGATCTCGACGTTGTGTCTGTCATTGATTATTTGAATGACAAAACCTGCATGCAATTTAAAGCGTCTTCGAAGGCGACTACACGATTGGTGAAAGGGTGTTTCAGTGAAGGGTAAACAATGGCGGATTGCAAAAAGGTCATTGACAAGAAGGCTAAGAATTAGCTGGATGATTTACATTGGCAGAAGTATTAACGTCCTTCGACGAAAACTATTCGGAAGAATCGAGGGTCAGTGACTTGCCTGAAAGCAGTCCACCAAAGCCGCTTGAATTAGACTGTAGCGAAGTGGTGGTGTTACGGATGACGGGTCATGAGCAGATTGAAAAAAGTGTGTAGTGAACCGTACCTGTGAATGTCACAATAAAATTCCGCATATCTGTGCAAGGAGCTATTCAGCAAATTCGCATCAATTGCATAATAAAAGTAGAATCAGATATTCGTGTGAGAATCTAAACAATCACTTTTCTATGCTGTCTCTTCCTGTCACAATGACAAAATCATTATAATCCAAAACAGAAAGTGAATTGAATTCCTTTGCAGATGGAAAGAATAATGCAAATGAGTGTCGAAGGGGCTTAGATGATATGAACAGCGAAGAAAAGGTTTACGAGACATTGTCTTTAGGCATTTATCACCGGTTTAAAGAGGAAGACATACAAGAAAAGCGTAAGTGGAAAAAGGCTGGTATCCTTCCTAAAACGTAGTACCCACTATTGTTTGAAACCTTTGTAGCTAACGTCATGGAAAACGTGCTGAGGGGAAGAGCGAAGGTCACTCCGTCGTCGGGTGACTTTGGTGTCGACATCGTTCATACCCTTCCAAACCGTGACATTTATCTTGCACAGGTCAAATGCTACAAACCGGAGAATAATATAGAGTTTGATCCTTTGGCTGTATTGCACTCCAATCTCGTGACGCGTAATGCACAAGGAGCCTATTTCGTTACAACCAGCAACTATTCACCACAAGCTAAAAGTTTTGCGGCAGAACAAGGGATTGAATTGATTAACGGCTATGACCTATCGCAGTATTGGTTAGGCGTCAAAATGGGTTGGATTGACACCCATCTCAAAGGGCTAATGGATCATCTTTTAAATGGTTGGGACTGGATGTATGAAAGAATATCCAAGCTCTTTCAGTGATGATGAGAAGTTCCCGATGTGGGATTGAATGTGTCGGTGCCTTTGAGCCAAAGCAAGTGACCACTTAGACAACCCTAGTGTTTTTTCAGAATTACTCGGGATCGTGAGAAATTTGTTCAATTTTAATTGGCGCCTACTATTCACCTCATATACTCTTCCACCAACTCATAGCAACGTTCCTCCGTCAGAGTTGCCATGGTGCCTATGTAGGCAAGGGGTTCTGCGCTACCACCTGCAAATTTGGCGCCTTCTGCGTTTGCGGTACGGTCTCGGTAGGCGATCCATGAACGTTGTTTTTCCCGGAGGGCGTTCATTTCACTTTCGGAGAGCTGGGTTTTTAGGACTCCGTAAATCTCATTGAGTGCATCGTCCCAGCGTTCGTATCTCTCGGATTCTGCTTCAATCAAGTCTGAGGTGACACCGTCTTTGATTAGATAATCAAGATCCGACAAGCTTGCTTCGATTTGGTGAAGTTTTTGAAAATACTTATCTCGTTTACCAGGGGGTGTCTGTCTTTTCTTTTCAGCGACAGCTTGTTGCTTCTTCTTTTCAGCTTGAACGCGTTCTTGCTCAGCAGCAGCGGAAGCATCTAACTGTTTTTTCAACTGGACTGCGACATCCTGCTCTAGGCTCGCAAGCTCGGCAGAAAAATGGTCGAGCATTGCCTTCTTCTCTTCATCTAGCTTTAACTTAGCTATCGCCGCCTGTGCTGCTTTAACATCTCCTCCATCAACAGTTTTCTTAATTTCTGCGAGTTGGTTTGCAATCGCATTGAATAACGCCCGTTCTCCCTCAACTTCTTCAACGATACTCTCAAGCTCCTTGCGAAGACCAGTCACTAAATCATCCGAGTTTAAGAGTTCGCGTGCTTTCTCTTCGGCATCTACCCAATTACCTTGTTCTACGTCACGCTTCACTTCTAATACCTCATTCACATCTTTGTAGTACTGGTTTGCGGTATCATCACTCGGCTTTTCATCTTTGGCAAGTTCAAACGACCCCAACGCTTTTTGAAATTCTCCGTTGGCAAGCGCCAGCTTTCCTTGCTCCATTGCTTTGTCATACATCCCGTTAGCACATCCGACCAGCAAGCCGACTAACACTAAAGTTGCACCCAACCTTCTCATAAGCCACTCCCACTCGTTTTCTGTTCACAATATGCCATATACTCTATATAGTATGTAATCGTTCTTTGATACTCATTGGTTGTATTCTTATAATGCTCATGAATCTGTCGTAGCATCTGATCCGTGACAGCTCGTTCACCGCTATAGATATTGTATCTTTGCAGATTGAGGAGACGGCTATTGTACTGCTTTGCAGAACGATCCTTGATCTGCCGTTCACCTGGTTTGACTATGTGTCTGAATTTCAGGTATTCCATAAATTCCATCTGTCTTTCCCCCAGTGGATTCGTGATAAATAAAATATGTGTAGATTCTGCCGGCCCCTATCCCCCATAAGAAGTCAGCGCATGAAACTCTAGTATACAGGAGGTTTCACCTATAATGGAACAATAAGTAATTAGTGGAGTATTGGATATAGCTGTCGTTCCAGAGAAGTGAATTCATTCTTCAATGTATCCAGTTCACCATTCAACCTCTCAATTTCAATTGCTGAAAGTGTATGTGCTAAAGCATACTCAGCTATCCTTTTCATTTCATGCAATATAAGATTCATCTCATCCAAGATACGAACCTGTTCCACAGTCCATTGAAGTTGTTGTTCCAGGTGGTGCTTCTGATCTTGTTGTTCTTGATCCATCTTGTTTCCTCCTAGTTAGCAGCTACTTAGTAGATACTAAAAACCGGGATTTTTAGTAGCCTTATATAGCTAGATGTTTTACAGATTTCATTGGCACAGCCGATTTATCAGTATCGCGTTAGACGCTACCACCAAGGCAAAATAGTGCCTCTACCTTTTTATAGTGTACTACGTTCTATAACCTTTATATCGGTTCAATTATGAGTTATTGAATTAGTTATTTGATACAATGGGAATAAACGTTTGCAATCTAGTGGGGGTTACAGGATGAACGAATCAGGTAGGTTTCAAAATTATATCTGTGGTAAGTTGTTGGGCGACGGTTGCATTACGAAGCAGGAAGGTAGAAAACCTCGCTTTCAGTTTATGCATCGAACAGAGGACGTTGGATGGGCAGAATACTGCTATGATCACTTGAAAAACTTCATACCTCTATCTCCCCCTACCTATCGGAAAGTGATCGATTCGCGAATAAAAAAGGGCTATTCTGAAAGTTATATCGTGCAATCAAGGACGGATACAGTGATTACCGATTTGTATAAGCAGTGGTATCCAAGCGGGAAAAAAGTCCTTCCATTCGACTTTATCGAACAGCATTTAGATGAACGATCATTGGCGTGGTGGTATCAAGATGATGGTCATTTAAAAATAGTAAACGGAATTGTTAACAAAGTCATCTTATCGACTGATAGTTTTTCTTTCGAGGAAAATGAGTGGTTGATTCGATTGCTTTTTGATAAATTCAACCTGCGTTTTGTTATAGACGGACAAAACCGAATTCTACTCTATGACCAGTTTCAAATCATCTATTTTCTTCACCTTGTCTCACCCTGCTTGCATAAATCAATGAATAGAAAGGCTTTACCTATACAACCTATCCGACCGATTGCGAAACGTACTACAATTTACTTGCCGGAAAAGTTCAAATTAGTGAAGCCCACGTCTGAAATCAATTTAAAACTGGATAAGCTAGACACCTTGTTTGCCAATTCCAAGAAAGAGGTCTGTATCCATACTACTTTTTCAACATTCAATCCGTTATTATCGCATAAAGAAAACGCGAATAGTTACCAGATTATCATTGATGAAAAACATAGACAAACACTTGCAAGAATTCGACAGCAAACTGGGCTGACGATTAGTCAACTAACAAACTATTGCTTTAGTATCTAAAAAATGCGATCGAAAATTTCCTAGACCGCGTTTTGTTAAGCAGATTAATGTAGAAGTTGAAGTACGCCCGTGGTTGGTTGGTTTTTAGTTGGCTTGCTTTCCCACTACTTCTTTAGACTATTTCATCATCTTTAAGTTACCTGTAGGGACTGAGTGTTTGCTGCCTGTTCATGAAACTTTCATGTTAATTTCAGCAAACATGAAAGTTTCACGGAAGCAACAACTCAGAATTGTGTTTGAATTGTGTGGTGCACAGGCATCGTTTTTTTTCGGCTGGTTTTTATGTAAAAAGAGACTCTAGTATAACTAGAGTCTCCAATTTGATTAAAAATATTAACGAAGAAGTTGTAGAACTCCTTGTGGTTGTTGGTTCGCTTGAGCCAACATTGCTTGTGCTGCTTGACCAAGAATTGAATTCTTTGTTTGTTCCATCATTTCTTTCGCCATCGTGCGAAACATTTACTTTCATAAATGACTAGACTATATCTTCACCCTCTAATTTCTTAGTAGGGGTCGGGCACTTCGGATTCACAATGCTGATGTACATTGCTTCACCTACGGATTTCATCACCATAGCTTACGCCTTAGATGGTCTATCCTAGTCGTTGAACCTTCTCCACTCTTTCGAGACAGGAGCTTGGCTGCTGATTGCCCAATCTCGCTTCTTTTCAACCATTCACGCTTGCCGTTTCCAGCTACGTTGTAGGGAAGTGAGTTTTAGGGGTTTCCAGCAATTCACCCGATTATGATCCAAGCCGTTACCAGCCAGGACGACTGTGCTTATTCCTGCAATTAAGCAGCTTCAGCATAATCTACGTCACGGATACGAGATTCCGCAGCAGTTAGGTTTTCAGAAGATGTGTTTAAGTTGTTAATTGTGTGCTCTAAACGGTTTTGGTAAGCACCTAGTTTAGAACGTTCTCCAGATACATTTTGGATTGCGTTATCAAGAACTTTGATAGCCGCAGATGCAGATTCATTTGAAGATACATCTAAAGCATATTCAACTTCAGAACTGTCCGTTCCATTTGTAACGTCCTTAGTAGTTGTGTACTTAGCTCCTTCAACATCTTTGCTAGTTGCACCCGCAGAATCTCCAGTCAGACCTAAAGCATTAGAGCGCATATCTTTAACAGAAATGCCGAAGCTTTGACCTTGGTTTGCACCCACTTGGAAAATTTCTTCGAAGTCTTTTCCACCATCTTTAAATGCGTCAGTTCCAGCTTTACCTGTTGTTTCACCAGCTGTAACCCCGAATGCGGTTGCAGCGTCTGCAGCGTCTGTACCTGTTAAAATCACCTTAACATTATCAGTACCCACATCTTTTACTTTTAACTGAAGTTTTTGATCAGATGTACTGATGTTATCGTAAGAAACATCTACTAGATCGCCTAATTTTGTACCATCAGCAGCAGTAGCATTCTTTAGTGCATCAATAACAGCATCCTGGCCAGCACTTCCAAATACTAATAACTCATTTCCACTAGCGCCATAATTCTCTTGTAATGTTGAAGTATCAACTGTAAATGATTTTGAACCAACTGTAATGTTCATTTCAAATTCCTTACCACCAAGGTTCGAATTGGCAGAAGTTGCAGCCGCATTATACACTGAATTTGTCCCTTCATAAGCATCAGAAGTTGTTACAGTAGCATTTTTAGCAGCCAATGTTCCAGCAGTTTCAGCTGTAAATGTAACTTTATTTCCAACTGCTGCTGCAGTTGCACCAGTACCTGAGTTTGTAAAGTTTAGTGCGGCTACTTCAGCTGCAATATCAGAAGTGTTTTTGCCATTAATATCAATTACATCATCTGCACCCAATTTAGTTTTAGCATCAGTTGCATCAGCATAATTTCCTTTGCTGCTATCATAAAATGTAACGTTTTTATTAGCAACATTAAAAGTAGAGCCTTCTGTAGGAACTTTATTGAATGTTAAGTCATTGGATTGTGCAACCGCAGCTTTCCCGTCAACTCCATCAGTGGCTTTTACATCTAATACGTCACCAACACCAGTAGTAACTGCACCTGTAGAAGTAACTACTTCAGCGTTTTTCGAAGCACCTGCAGATGCAGGACCAGTAATAACAATTGCACCGTCACCATCTGTATCAAATGTATAATCTGCAAGTGGTGAACCAGCCTCAGCCTTAATCTCATTAAAAGCTGCAACAATTTTTAATGCTTGGGCATCAGCTGTAAGATCTGCAGCATGATCAATTGTAACCGAACCAGTTGTACCATTTGTCGCAGCAGGTACTCCTGGTGCACCACTAGCATAACCTACTGTAACTGTAGCTCCCATAAATGAAATTGTATTTCCGGTCGAATTTCCACTTACTATATCAAGTTTTCCAGTAGTCCATTCTGGCTTAACTGCATTTACAGCATCAGCTGCTGCAGTTCCAGCAACTGCAGTTGCTCCAACATCAGACTTACTATTGCTACCTGATAACAAATTCTTAGTATTAAATTCTGTTGTATTACCAATACGGTTAATTTCAGAAGTTAATTGGTTAATCTCTTTTTGAATTTCCGCACGGTTATCTTCAGTATTTGTTCCGTTAGCTGCTTGAGTAGCTAGCTCTTTCATTCTTTGAAGAATGTCATGAGTTTCATTTAAAGCGCCCTCAGCAGTTTGAATCATAGAAATTGCATCTTGTGAGTTTTTAGAAGCTTGGTCTAACCCGCGAATTTGTCCACGCATTTTCTCAGAAATTGCAAGTCCAGCTGCATCGTCCCCAGCACGGTTAATACGAAGACCAGAAGCCAATTTCTCCATTGATTTACTTTGTGCAGTTGAAGCACTGTTCAACTGACGGTGTGTGTTAAGTGCTGCGATGTTGTGATTAATTCTCATTATAATTTCCTCCTTGAATGTATGTTGCTCACATCCTTGTGAGCACATCTTTTTTTGCAACGAGAATACCGAGCCGGCCGGACCCCGTTTTCCTCGCTACAATACTATTATCGGACTGTCTTTTAGAATGTTTAATAGAAATGTTTATTTTTTAAAAAATGGGTGCCAGTTGCCGCCACAATTCGAATTTCATGAATTGTGGCGGCAACTGGCACCCGGGCTTGTGAACGGCCTTAAGGGCTATTTTTTCTCATTTTTAAGATAATCCATAAAACCGTCTATTTTAACCGCTTCTGTGTTCGACTCCGATACTTCTTTTATTAATTCTCCACGTAAAATAGTGACATTTTTGGGTGCGTTAATAGCAATTCGGACTTGGTCGCCTTTTATTTCACTGATGGTAATTTCGATTTGATCGCCAAGCCAAATAGATTCACCTTTTTTCCGAGATAATACGAGCATTCCGTCACCCCTTATCTTCCTGCATGCTGGCGTTCATCGAATACCTAATTGGATAGTCCGCGTTTTCCAGAATGTATTGTTTTGCTTTTTTTGATTTTGTATTGATGATGACGGGTGCTTTTAAATTCACGGTTGAAGCGTTGAATGGTTCTTTTACAGTAACAATTGTTAAGACGATTATATCTTCTTCGGATTCAATATTGAGAGCTTCTACTGACGATTCATTTAAATTGAACGTATAGTCGTTTGTGAATAAATAGGGATTAGCTGTTACAAAACCTACTACTTTTGAATTTGTGGACTGGAGAATCTGATAGACTTCGTTTCCTTCTATTGAGAGTAGTATAAAGTGCTTTTCATTTTCGAAGCCTGGTAACCCGTTTTCGAATGTGAGGATTTCTGATTCGGATGCTTCTACTTCTCCTAGGATTGTTGATTGGATTTTCATAAGTTCTTCTCCTTCATAGCGGGGAGTCTGGCACTGCCTCAATTAGGCCAACAGGATGTTGGTCACGCATTCGTTGCCGCAGGACGCGACGTACTTAGAATGCCTTCCTTATAGGACGCGATTGGTGTCAATGCCAGGCACCCGGGTATTCTTGGCACCTGATAAGCTATTTATATTTTCCAATCAATCTGAATCGATGGTCTTTGAAGCAACTCTGCCGTTACTTTCCCAGGTGTATATGTATGCATCGGCTTATTCGCTTTACTATTATTAATCACTTTTTGTGGCTCCACTCGAATATCAACACTGCCAGGTTCAAACGAAACTTTGACACTGCCATAGGACGGGATGAACTTGATACTTAGACTACTATACGGTTGTCTAAATGCTCTTTCAGCAAATGACTGCATCGGATTGCCGCCGTTTTCAATCTTCATAAGTTCAAGTCCGTCTTCAGCACGGCGTGCGATTCCATTGAATGCTTCAGAACGGGCATACTGGGCGACTTCTTCTGTACGGCTGGCGGCACTTTTTAAGTCAATGTCGGCTCGTGCTTGTGTTGTGTCTATGGATAGTCTCGACTTTGTTGTATTGATTGTCATTTCTGCTTTTGGCTGTCGAATATCAAGTGTTGCAGCTGGTTGCTCAATTTCTTGGACAGGTCTTCGAATAGTCAAACCTAATTGCGCTTTTGTTGTCGTCACTTGAAGTTGTGGGATGTTCAATGTTATCACCTTCTAAAGAAAGCGTTTGGAGGTTGTCCAAACGCTTTCAGGGATTTGTATGGGTTTCCGCTTAACGTAAGAAATCTACAAGTGATGGCTGGATAATACGTGACCCAACTGAAAGTGCTGCGCGATGGATTGATTCTTGTGTCAGCATATCAGTGATGGCTTTTTCGTAGTCGATGTCTTCGTTTTCAGACATTTGTTTTTTTGCCGATGCTTCTTGAGAGTCCAGGCGATTACTCATCATTTCCACTCGATTTTGGCGTGCACCGATGTCTGCGCGCGTCGTTAGTACTTTGTCCATATTGGCATCGATATCTGCAATTGCAGCGCTGAAGTCTGTGTTGCCATTAAACTTGCTGAACATATCATCAATACCTTTAAAAAGAGCTGCTGCATCCGTATTGATGTTCATTGTAACTCCATCGAACACTTCGATATCTACAGACTTTTTAAATGCGTCATCATCTGTATATCCATTGTCAAAAAGCGGAGTAGATGTCTTTGTCCCACTGAATAGATACTTATCTCCAACTTTAGTATTCGCCAAGTCTTGAATATGGTTACGCAATTGATCAAGTTCACTTTGTATCTTTTCTTTGTCTTCAGGAGTCAGTGTTCCATTCGCTGCACTTGTCACTAGTTCCTTCGCACGGTGCATGGCCTGTCCAACCTTATCAAGCGCATCGTCTGAACTATCTAGGTAGTTGTTGGCTTCTCCTAAGTTACGTTGGAATTGAGCGACTTTATCGACCTGCATCCGATAGCCCATCCCTTTCATAACGACGACGGGATCATCGGAAGGTCGATTCACTTTTTTTCCTGTGTCTAATTGATTTTGTAGCTTGCCCATTTTATTATAGCTCGAGGAAAGGTTCCGGAGCATATTGTTAGATAACATTGATTGTGTTACGCGCATTTAGATGATTGCTCCTCTCTTACATTCCGGCTCGGCCCATACCGTTGATGATTTTGTCGAGTGTTTCGTCGACAACAGTAATCATACGTGCGGATGCGTTATAGGCTTGCTGGTATCTGATCATATCTGTCATTTCTTCATCGAGTGAGACGGAGCTTATGGATGCACGGCGATGTTCAACGGCTCCAAGTAAATTCATTGAATTGGATGTGAGTCGATTGGCATGCTGCCCGTTGACGCCTAGTTGTCCGATGACACCTTGGAAATAGTCACGGATGGTTGAATTTCCGAGGCCAGGTAATCCTGTTAATTGAACATCAGCAAGTTTTTTTGCGTTTTTCCCGTTCCCCACTTCAGCTTTTATGGAATCTGATGCAGCAAGTAAATTCGGATCTTTTACCAGACTGTCAGACACTTGAATATTTCCAGCTGTAAATGGTCCGCCACCTTTTGCATCAAAGAAATTTCCGCCCTTTACTCCATTAATATCGGTTCCTTCTGAATGAACTTTATTCATTTGATCCCCGAATGCTGCCGCCATTTTAGTTAACTCGGCGAGCATTTCCGGATAAAGTCCTTTACCATCTGTCGTTCCATATGAATTCATCAATGATTTCATTTTTCCTGTATCGGAAAACTCGCTAAAAAGATACTCAGCCGTTTGACCTGGTGCGGCGATTTTAAATCCTTTAATTGCTATATTTTCATTAGTAGTAGTAGTAGGTAATGAAGACGGATCCGTAGAAAGCGTCGCTGACGTGTTTCCTTCGACGAGTGTCACTTTAGAACCGTCTTTCATTCTCATCGATACGGTTACCGAACCTTCGGCGGAAGCAAGCGCACGTCCACCCGACTCTTCGTAGCTCGTTTCTATCGGGAAAACTACCGCTAACTCGTCCAGAAGTATATCGCGTGCATCATACAGATCATTCGGAGTATAACCGTTCGGTTCGATTTGCCGAATTTGGCCATTTAACGCTGATAGTTGCTTAAGTATAGAATTGACTTGGCTTGTCGTGACGCTGATTTCTTTCCCTAGGTTTGTTTGGATCTCCGTCAATGATTTGTGCATGTAATTGAATGAGTCAGCAACCGCGACACCGCGCTCGACGACTACTGCACGAGCACCGCCATTTTCAGGGTTGACGGCAAGGTCTTGCAGGGATTGCCAGAATTCACTAAGTGTTTTTTGAAGACCGTATGCAGAAGGTTCGTTCATGACGTCTTCCATCTGTGAAATTGCACTCGATCTTGATTCCCAATAGCCAAGACTGTTGGATTCCTGTCTGTATTGCTGGTCCACGAAGCCGTCGCGAATTCGTTGAATGGAACCGGCTTGGACACCTGTTCCGAGGAACCCGGGCATTGTACCGGCGGTAAGTCCCGTGCCCGGGAATCCACCCGTTGCTTCCATATTGACACGCTGGCGTGAGTAGCCAAGTGTGTTGGCGTTACTGATGTTATGTCCTGTTGTATAGAGCGCGGATTGCTGCGTGAATAGGCCGCGTTTACTTGTTTCAAGTCCCATGAATGTAGACATTAGTTGACCTGCTACTAAAAACATAGAAAAACGTGTAAGTTCTTCTACGCTAGACTGTTTCCTGCTTCTTCGTACCCCGCCTCGCCATTTGCCCGCTACTACGGTTGGTTTAGTACTCCACAGGCGTAAATTCGGATGTAGCCCACCCTATCGATACACGGTTTTCACTCTGTTACAACCGTGTATTCTTTCGTATATTTTAGATTTAAACTGGCATTGAAATCCCGATCTATTTCCAACCCGCAATTTCCACAGGAGAAAACGCGATCAGCAAGTGACAAGTCCACATTTTTCTCACCACAGCTCGAACAGCGTTTCGAAGAGGGGAACCAGCGATCAACGAGCCGAATCTCAATTCCGATTTCTAAACACTTCGCGATGAGCCATTCCCTAAACTGCCTAAAGTTTTGTTGGCCAATTGCACGGGATAAATGGCGGTTTTTCATCATGCCTTTGATGTTCAAATCTTCGATGGCGATAAATACTGGTTTGGTTTTCACCAGTACGCTCACGACAAATCGAATATACTCTTTTCTACTATTTGCGAGTCTAGCGTGCAATTTTTGAACAACCAACAGTTGTTTTTGCCTGTTTTTAGCGCAGAATTCACCTCGCTTCCGATTTTTATTTTGTTCATAACTTCTACTCAGTTTCCGTTGTTGCCGTTTCAAGCGCTTTTCCATCTTGATGATTCCTTCTAGCTTGTTAATACTTCCAAAAACAAGGTGATTACTGCAAACCGCGAACTCTTTAAGACCAAGGTCTACGCCGATTCCGTCCGTTTCACTCATGTATTCTGCTTTCCTTTTTTCAACGTCGCATAAAACAGCGATAAAATAGCGACCCGCCTTTTGTGAAAGTGTACAATTTATGACTGTTCCATTTGTTGGAATATAACCAAATTCCTTTAATCGCACCCATCCAAACGTTGGGATTTTAATTCGATGACGCTCGACGATTAAGTCTGTTGCATTATTTTTCGGAAAATAAGCTTTCACATCTTGATTTTTCTTCTTTTTGTGGCACGGAAACTTGGCCAAACCATTAAAAAAGTTCTTGTAAGCTTGATCCCCATTCATAATCGCCTGTTTAACGGCTTTACTTGAAACCTCTTTAATCCATGAATCTGTTTGTTTCGTATGAACATTGTTTAGCCATTTTGAAAAAGCAAAACCGGATAAATGATTCTTCGTTTCTTTGTAGTGATTTTGTGCTATTTCAAGGTATAGGTTATATACATACCGGCAAACGCCGATTGTTTGATTGGCTTTTTGTTGTTGGGAAGTGGTGAAATGAACTTCAGTTTTATATGCCTTTTTCAAAACAAGCATCCCCTTTTATGTTCTTTCAATGACCGTTCCAACTCCATCGACAATCTTTACCCTATTTAACGCACAGATAACCGTTGAAAAGCTTCTAAACTACTAGATCTTTTACTATATTTTTATACAATCTTCACTATTTTTGATAACAGTAGTCCACTCCTTTTGATAAAAAGGTAATCAGTATTTAATGTTATGTAAATCATCTTTCAATGTATTACGTAAATTCTTCATTAAACTAATAAATACCACTAGAATAACGAACTGTCAAAGAAATCCAATATATACCGATATCCGCATAGACCATTAAACCCAAACAAAATGGCATTCCATTTTATCAAGTACTAATTATCTGCTATTCGTTCATATGACTCTATTAAACTGATACTTATACAGTGACAAATCTGTTTTCCTCCCCTTTAACACTACTTTAGATTCATTTTACAACTTTGAGGATTTTGTAAAATATCTCGATATAAAGATACTTGATTTAAAGGTATTTTTATGTTAATAATTGGAGTCCTATATATTGGCGGCTGTTCGTTGGTTAGTTGGACACTTTCGAAGATTGGTTGGAGGCTTTACTGAGTTCGTTGGACACTTCTAGGGGTTCATTGAAGACCTCACTGATTTCTATTGTTCGGATCTACTTAATCATGGACAGAAAAAGGTGTTCAGTTGAGAGATAAACTCTTCACTGAACACCTTTTTTGTTGTTGGATTTAGCTTGGGTGTACTACCTGTAACCTCTAAATAATAAGCAGCAGGCATTATTAAGGTACCTGGCCCTGATAGAGATACAATTTCTTCTATAAATTGAAATGAAAAATCCTTTCAAATCCGCTTCTGCTTCCCCTTGTAAAGCACCTATGCTTAATTAATACAGGTATTCATATATTCAACATTTGTATATATTCAGTACTACTTATTTAGAATTAACTAGGCGGTATACCTTTCCAGTATAACGAACAAATCTAGCGCAGGAGCGACAAGTGTGAGCCGAAGCAATAAGATCGACAGTGATCTTCTGACGGGCTTATTGCGTGAGGCCATCACCAAGCGACTAAGCGGCGTTGGAAGAACATTCTTTTTGTTAAGTGCCGACTATATAGTTACCCAATTTTCGTTATTTACCTAAACGGCCAAACTCTTCAAACGTCACAACATATGCATTCTCACTCTCAACGCCAGTGGCTGACACGGAAGTAATTCCATATGTATAATATTTGTTGCGGTTAGCTGTCTTGTCTATAAATACTGTATTTCCTTTCGTATTATAGACAACATCTACAATGTTGAGTGGATTATCATACGATCCCACTTCGTTTCCTTCAAAACGATAGATCACATATTTCCTCGGTTGTTTAGTCGATTGATCCTTGATGATTAACTTCGTTCCAGCTATATCCTTATTAGCTTGTACCCATGTTGGCTCTGCTGGAAGGGCTGCGTCGTTCCAAGATGTTGCCGGCGTTAAAGCTGTATAATTGTATAGTTGTTGCTTCAGGACTGTTGCATAGCCCAGCGGATTTTTTTGTATGCTCTTTAACGAAAAGTGCATTTGACCCATAGCTACTTGGTTTGCTCTGTTCGCAATGACTTGATTGGGTAATTCCATTTTATTTTTCCATGCTTTATCTGCGTCAACGCCGACTTTATAATCAGCTAGACCAAGATAGAGATTCACGGGATGCACATCAGCATACATTTCTACTTCATCACTCCACCAATTTAATAGCGTTGAATACCTAGCTATTGACAATGTGTTAGACCAATAGATTTGTGGCGTAATATAATCTATGCTGCCGTCTTTAATCCATTGCCTAGTATCTGCATATAAGTCATCATAATTCGTTACACCAGCTCGCGTGCTGCTTCCAGTAGGATCCATCGACTGATTGCGCCACACCCCAAATGGTGAAATTCCAAATTGCACATATGGTTTGGTCGTTTTAATCGTTGAATCTATTTTCTTCACAAGTTGATTGACATTATCTCTGCGCCAATCGTCCACTTTTTTGAATGAAGCTCCATATTTCTTGAATGCAGCTTTATCAGGAAATACTTCATTTTTAATTTTATAAGGATAAAAATAATCATCCATATGAACCGCATCAATATCATATTTAGCTACTAATTCTTTGACTGTAGAGATTAGATAATTTTGTACTTCAGGAAGTCCAGGATTTAAATAGTATTGCTTACCATATTTAACTACCCAGCTAGGATTTGTGCGCGCTACATTACTAGGCGCAAGGCTTGCTAACGTTTGACCCGGCATTGTTACGCGGTAAGGGTTGATCCATGCATGTAGCTCCATGCCACGTTTGTGCGCTTCGTTAATCATTATTAGTAAAGGATCATAACCAGGGCTTTTCCCTTGTTTCCCCCCAGTTATATAGGAAGACCATGGCGCCAACTTTGAAGGATAGAAAGCATCATTTGTTGGTTTTACTTGATAAATAACTGTATTGAATTTATTGGCTTTCAGCTGATCCAATGTTTTCTGTACCCAAGCGGTATATTGAGCTACATTCATGCCAGGTTTCACATCCACGTTCTGAACGGTTGCGATCCAAGCTGCACGCATCTCATTCTTAGGAGGCGTCACGCTTGCCCCTTTAACTTGTAAAGGGAGTAGTGAAATAAGTAATACGAGTGTCATAGCTACTGAAAATGTCGCTTTAAAGAGATGTTTATTCATTACAAATAACTTCCTTCCATTCTAATCTACTTAATAGCAACTTTTGGTTCAATAAAGATCGTTTCCCGTCCAGCAATTGTGGTAGTGATTGCTTTTTTGAACCCTTTACGTGCTTCTTTGCCTCAATCATATCATGAATTGGTGCTTGCTTTAGCTATTGAAAGTATTTTCCCTCTTGCAAACTATACACTATCAGGGTAATACCAGATATGAAAATTCGATTTCACAAGACTTCGCTAAACCAGTTGATGGTCATGGTATACAAGTTGAATTTAAGTACTTATCCTTCATTCCAAGGTATTTTCCGACATAGTAATGACTATCGATCATGTTGTGACCGCCACACGTTATTTACGCAACTAAAATAAATACATATGTATCCCTTTCTCCACTTTACAGACAACATTGGCAAAACAACGATATATGAACGATATAAAACCTATTCGCTTTTGGCAGATTAGTCAGGAGACTGGGCTATTATCAACATCGACATTACCGATACTTCGAAAAACTAAAAATTCCCCATTCACTTATATAAATGGGGATTTTTTTATTGGGCACCGGGATTCTGGTGCCAGTATCCCGGTGCCCAATAGCGTTGCATAGCAGTAAATATTTGTAAAACACCTTAAATGAGCAAGGTTGCCCATCCCAACTTGCGAAAAATAAGAATCATTTCCAGTCACGGGATTTTCTTTTGTCCAAAGTCATGAAGTTGTACAACCAAAGAGAAACGAAAAAAACGCGGGACTATAATACAAAATCCCGCTAAAAAATCATGATGCAGTATTTATTGACTGAAGGTAGTGCCATACCTTTTCTATGTGTTTCTCTGTAAATAACTCCTTTTTACGCATATTCCAATTTTGAATCTGTTCAGTCACAAAAGATAAGTCCTCTGATCTATCTGGACTATGTTTCATAACCCAGTGAACCGTTGATAATAATTCCATGCCATAAGGTGTTTCGAAACCATGTATAATTTCTTTTACTCGTTCCAATCTCTCCAAAGAGTCTTTATCCTTTTGAAGTGATTTCATTGCTCTTTCAGCTGCACCGTCCAGAATATAAATTTCCGCTTCTCTGGTTCGATCGCCATACCCACGAATGAAGTGACCATCTATTCTTTGCAAGACATGATTCAAGTTCTCCGCATAAGGTCCATACTTATTCTTTTCAAAACGTAATTCCATAGGTTCCCCGACTTCTTGTAGAAAATAGGCTAACTTCTGAATTTCCAAATGAGAAAGACGGTAACCAGGAACTGAATAACTTTCCATCAAAGAAAGCAACAGTGCACGCCCCTTTGTCATTCGGGGTTCCTTTGTTCCAATCTTCACTTGATCAGGACGTGGAGAACCCGCTGGTCCATATAAATGTACGTTTACAGATTCATTTTTAAATGCTTGCTCAATCTTAGGTTTTACATCAGCCCAGTCAAGTCCACCGTTCCCACAACCAAGCGGTGGGATCGCAATCGACTGGATGCCCATTTTCTTTATCACATTAACCAAATCCTCGAGTCCAGATTCAATATACGACATTTCAGATGGATCTCTCCAGTGCTTTTTGGTTGGAAAGTTAATGATATACTTTGGATTCGTAAGACCATCTACTTGAACAACGTGCATACTTCCAACTTCTACAAGCCCCTGCTTACAAGCTTTTGCATACTGCTTAAAAACGTCGGGAAATGCCTGCTTGAATTGCAATGCGATTCCTTTTCCCATTACACCTACTGTATTGACCGTATTCACATAGGCTTCAGCTTGATCTTCGAGTAAATTGCCAGTTGATAAAATAATCATTTCATTCACCTCCTAATAATAGAAGTGCTTTCGTATACCTACCGGCTTATCAATTTGATGGTATTGTAAAAGTGCTTCAACCTTCTCTTTCATTTCTTCATCAATAACGGCTAATCCCGTAAATAAATCCATTGGTACTTGTTGATGAACAAGAAATTCAGCTTGTCGTCTCCACTTTTTGTCTGGATCTTCCTTAGTATCAGCCCAATACAACTCTTTCATAACCGACCAATCAATATTATCCAGATCATCTAACCGAGAGTAAAACTCTGTTAAAAACATAATTGCGTGACCATCAGTAAATAGATATGGAGATCCACTGTGATGAATCCTAAGTGTATCTGTCACAAAATAAACGATGTCCCGTTGGTTTACACCGTTATTGATTACTGAATACAACATAGGTGAGCGCGGTGCAAAATAAAATGGAACGTAATCATGTAAATCTCCACCGGGAGGAAGAGGGACATGGGTTCCTGATCTTCGGATTTGAATATCAGAATTAGCAATATCTTGATATAGGGTATTCTTCGTTGCAATATCCGAATAAGCTGCCAAGCCCTTATTCTCAAAAATAGATGGTAAGTTCTTGATATGTGTCATATGAAAAAGCAGTTTATTAGTCTCCATTTTCCACATCCAGATTCATCGTTTCTATTTTTACGTACGTCTATCATTTCTCTCATTTTATCATACTTCATGGAAGTATTCCTTGTTTTACTGCGTAAAAAAGCGATCAACTAAATGTCGATGGAATTGAATCCACTGGTTAGTTGAACGCTTAATAATAACTTTCATCTATTTAATAACCGTTCGATTTCTTGGTTATAGCCATACTTACGGAAGAATTCAATAAGAGCCACTTCAAACAACTCCCTTTGACTAATGTTTTTCTCTCGGCTGAAATCAACAACAAGCTATTCCAATGGATGCATCATTTGCACAGTCTTTGTTTTTGCTACTCCAGGAACGATAAAGCGAGGAATAATTGTGTCCGTGCCTGCAACAAAAAACAACCAACAATTCACGCGATTACATAAAAACTCATAGTTCTTTAGATGATTAGCTATTCCTCTACTCCTCAACTAATAAATATGTAATTGCAGTGAGTTGACTCAATAGTATCATGAAGTGTGGTACCTGAAATTAACCCCGTTCTAGATCGAGAACGGGGTTAACGTATTGTTGTTTAATCAAATAAAGTCGTCAAATTAACGGAAAGTAGCTCAACCTATTCTCTAGCTTTCTGTGTATCTCTCACATTTTTCTGAACAGTAATCGCTGCAAATATACTAAGTACAAAAGCCATGCCATAGAACCCTTTTTCGCTTAAAACAATACTTCCTGCATTGTATAAACCAATAGTCATTAATAAAATAGATATAATAAGTGCTAACCAGCTAATACCATAGTAAATGTTCGTCACTGGTATTCCTTCTTCTTTATCTCTTACTGCTTTTTGCAAAGAGACAGATGAATAGAGTCCGAAAACTAAAATCACAAAGTAAAACCCTTGTTCATTCAGTTCCATCGTTGCATTATACAAACCTAAAAGATAAGCCGATACTCCTATTAATAACGCCGCTATGGAGGCTCCTTTGAAAACCGAAGTTGGTTCTCCATCTTTTCTCATTACCTTCGTTTTTGGGTCACTTTGTTTTTCTCTATTAAATATATCTTCATTTTCAGTAGACATGGAATGTTCCCTCCCTTTCCGCTAATCATATCCGAACGAGAATTATTCGGCAACGCTTTTAAATTATTCTACCTCCTCTGCCAATCTTTATTGTGAGGTACCAGTGTATGAATGAGTTCTAGGTTATACTACTATCAAAAGTTTCTAACATACATTATTTATAGCATAATCTGTAAAAACTACGGCTTCTTTATCGTTCGTATACATCTTTAAATCGACCAAAGTTCTTTTATGATTAAGTAAAGATAAAAAACTTCATCCATCCGATGAGGCCACTGAAAAAGTCCATAATACTAGTTTCACTTTGGTATACTGTTGATTTCCGTTCCAGGCGGACGCGTTCTGGAGGGCGTGCGGTGGACCAACCCGAAGAGCAAAGATGTGCTCCTAACGCTTCGCTTTTACTCGCAAAAGCCGTTCTTCGTGACGGCTCTCGCTACCGTTGGTTGATTCACCTGTCCCGCTAATCCTCCCAGAGTCGCCGCCTTGCACTCCAATCAACGGAGCCACCTATAATAAATAAAGAAATCAAAATAATAGGCTACGCCTCATTGGTGAGCTGGTGGATTTCGCATTCATTCTAGAAGAATTGAAAAGTAAATATTGTTTGAAAAACGGTAATTGTAGTAGTTCCAAATAATAGTTCTGTTCCCAACTGGTACCTGATTGTAAAAACAGAAAAAGCCCCTTGATCCATTAAAGGATCAAAGGACTATCTTCTTCGGAATCACCCACAATTGTCAAACTGGCACCGGATATTAGATAGAGATTGGCATATATTCATTCACTGGAAGGACGTCAGTTTTTTGAGTGTTTCCAACGAATACGTCTATTGTTAATTCAATCTTACCGTATTTAACGGTGATTGTTGTGCTCCCTTCTATTTTTGGCCTCACTAAACCATTCGTTACGGAAACTATTTTTCCATTTGCTACTTTATACGTTGCGGCTACTGTAACATCTCTTTCTGTTGTATTCCCATCTGCCATTGTTGTTACTTCTTTAATGGCCAGTTGTGCTTCTTTTCCAAGTTCCAAATTGAGTTGTGTTTGGTTTGCAATCAGTGTCACTGTCGGTTCTGTAACAGTCACAGTTACTGTTAATTCGTTTTTTCCGTGTTTAACGGTGATTGTTGTAATTCCTGCTTCTTTTGCTTTTACTAAACCGTTCGTTACGGAAGCTACTTTACCATTTTCTACTTTATACGTTGCAGATTGTGTTACATCCCGTTCTGTTGTTTTTCCATCTGCTGATGTTGTTACTTCTTTAACTGTTAGTTGTGCTTCTTTTCCAGCTTCCATTGCAAGTAGTGTTTGGTCTATTGTAAGTGTCACTGTTGGTTCTGAAACAATCACATTTACGGTTAATTCATTTTTACCGTACTTCACAGTGATTGTTGTCTCTCCTGCTGCTTTTGCTCTTACTAAACCATTACTTACAGCTACCACTTTACTATCCGCTACTTTAAACGTTGCATTTTGTGTTACATTTCTTTCTGTTGTTTTTCCATCCGCTGCTGTTGTTACTTCTTTAATTGTCAATTGTGATTCTTTCCCAGCTTCCAAAGTGATGTCTGTTTTGTTTGTAGTCAATGTCACAACTGGTTCTGTCACATTCACAGTTACTGTTAATTCATTTCCGCCGTATTTCACTGAGATCGTTGTGCTTCCTGCGTTTTTAGCTCTAACTAAGCCATTCGATACCGAAGCTATTTTACCATCCACTGCTTTGTACGTTGCGAGATTTGTAACGACGGTTTGTTTTGATTTACCGTCTGCCCCTGTTACGACTTCTTTAATGACCAGTTGTGCTTCTTTGCCTGGTTCCAAATCGATTTGCTCTTTATTTGCCGTTAGTGTCACTACTGGTTTTGTGACCGTCACATTTACAGTTAGTTCATTTTTACCGTATTTAACAGTAATCGTTGTGTTTCCTGCTTCTTTTGCTGTCACTAAACCACTCTTCACAGAAGCCACATTCCCATCTGCTAC
This sequence comes from Sporosarcina sp. E16_3, assembly GCF_017347125.1. NCBI lineage: Bacteria > Bacillati > Bacillota > Bacilli > Caryophanales > Caryophanaceae > Sporosarcina > Sporosarcina sp. E16_3. The sequence goes on along the minus strand of NZ_JADPRX010000005.1, from coordinate 116,689 downwards.
TTCATACGTTGCAAATTTTGTTACATCTGTCTGTTTTACTTTTCCATCTGCAGCTGTTGTTACTTCTTTAATCGTTAATTGCGATTCTTTGCCAGACTCCAACGTGATGTCTGTTTTATTTGTAGTAAGTGTTACCCCTTTTTCTGTAACCGTTACATTTACAGTTAACTCATTTTTACCATGCTTCACAGTAATCGCAGTACTTCCTACATTTTTAGCTGTGATCAAACCACTCTTTACAGTAACTACGTTATTATCTTCTACTTTATACGTTGATGCTTTAGTAACGTCCACTTGTTTTGTATTTCCATCTGCCGTTGTTGTGACTTCTTTAATAACTAGTTGCGATTCTTTGTTAGGTTCCAAATCGATTTGTGTTTTGTTCGCAGTCAGTGTTACAACTGTTTCTGAAACCGTTACATTCACCGTTAATTCATTTTTACCGTAACTAACAGTAATTGTTGTAGTCCCTGCATTTTTAGCAGTAATTAAACCATTCTTTACAGAAGCAACTTTGCTATCCGCTACTTTATACTTAGCAGCTACTGTTACGTCTTTCTGCTTTGTTGTTCCGTCAGCCGCTGTTGTTACTTCTTTAATTGCCAATTGTGTTTCTTTTCCTTTTTGTAAATCAACTTCTGTTTTGTTTGCAGTCAGCGTAATACCTGGTACTGCAACTACCGGATCAACCACAGTCACATTTACAGCCACTACGTTATCACCATGTGAAATGGTAATCGTCGTAGAACCCTGTGCTACTGCAGTTACCAATCCGTTCGTAACCGTTGCAACAGCTTCGTCAGCTACAACGTATGTTGCTTCAGTCGTTACATCTTTGTTTGTAGCGTCCCCTTGTGCCGGAGTTGATGTTTCCGTAACAAGTACCTGACCCGTTTCGCCTGTCTTTAAATTAAGTTCAGTTGGGTTAACAGTCAGTGTTACGATTGTCTCTGGTTGGGGTTCGCCTTTTTCATAAATCAATGCTTCTCCGACATTTCCTGCTGCATCCTTCACCACAACGGTAACGGAATCTGTCTCTGCAGTTACAGGGAATGTGAATGAGCCGTCTTGTGCGAGATTAAATTTCACCGCTTCAGTTGCTTGCCCGTTTATAGTCGTACTGTAAGAAGCACTTAGTTTTTCATTCAAATCAAAATCCAGTCCATACATATATAACTCTTCATTATAGTCGATATATTTGTCAGTTACTTGCCCAGTCGCCACTTTGTCAGTAACTGTAGCTGTAATTGCTGGTTTTGTTGTTTTAACGACAATTGGTCCAACATAGTCACTTACTACTCCTGAAGCCGCCAGTCCTGTAAAGTCAATTGTATACAGACCATCTGGAATCGTTGTTGCAGGTGCACCGCTCCATGGAGTGTATTTCCCAGCAACAGGTAGCGTATAGGATCCTTTCGCAAGGGAAGCGCCTGCATGTAAGTAACCGATGTAACCATCTTCGTATTCCCCACCTTCAGGATTCATAATATCCCAAAGCTCGATATAGTTTGTTGTTACATTGCCAGTCAATGTGAAGGAAAGTACAGCCGAATCTTTCACGCCGTCTCCGTTAAAGGATAGGTCTGTTTCTGAAATAGCCATATTCGTAATTGCTGTTGGAACTACGCCACTAAAGTCTGCCGCAAATGGCAATGAAATTTCGGAACCTCCGCCGTTAATACGAATAAATCCTAGTATTTCTGCACCATTTGGAGCCGTAGCTTTTGAAGCAGTCAATGTTACATTTAGCAGCTGCTCTCCAGCTAGTGTAAATGTCGGTTTGTCTACAGTCACCTTGGCGTCACCATATGACTTGGTAACATCCACTGTCACATTATAATTTCCACCGGCACCCAACTTATCTTTTACAAGAATTTGTTTCGTAACGGAAACATTTTCTTTTAGTGACTGTGGACCGAATGTAACAGTACCTTTTAAGTTTTCAACTTTTGTACCACTTCCATCAAGTACCGCTGTATCAATTGCATATGCAAGTACATTTGGGTGAGCTGCGGCATATGCGTCTACTCGTCCAGCACCTTGTGCGAATAGATCAAACTTCGCTTTGTCTAGAACTTTCGCCGTATTCGAAAGCGCAACTTTCACATCGAATGCATTCCAAGTCGGATTCGCTTGTTTGACAAGTGCTGCGATTCCCGCGATATGCGGTGTTGCCATCGATGTTCCAGTTTTACGGTCATAGGCTTCATTATAAACAGCAGCTGGAAAATCTGCTTTGTACATTGGAATTGTTGACATAATATTTGTACCAGGAGCACTTACATCTGGCTTGATATCGAAGTTCGGTGTGGATGGTCCACGTGAACTAGAACTGTTTACTTCATCCCCAGCTGTATTAGTAGAACCAAAGTTACCGAAATTAACTGTTCCCGCTCCATCTTTTAATGCTGCACGAATTGCATCACCATCTGTTTGAGACATATCAAACGTCGGTAAGAATGCAAATGAGTCACCCAGGAATGTTCCAGATGCATTTGGAGCATTTGTGCCGCCAGCAAAGTTGTGGATAATTGTTGCTACTGCACCACTAGCTTGTGCATATGCAATTTTATCAACAAATGCAATGCCTCCACGAGAGATCAGTGCAACTTTGCCTTTTACATCGACTCCTTGATAATCCTTCGCTTCTCCGTTTCCAGGGACTGCAACTACGTCAAATTCACCCTGAAGTTGTGTTGCTAAGTCTTTACCAAAAGTAGTTCCCATCAATTGCAGTTGTTTCGTAAGCGTATAGTTTCCAACTGTAACATTTACTTGTCCATTGAACATTGTTTCCGGGTTCGTTGTGTTACCAACTGCAATTCCTAAACGAGCTGTAGCTGGAGTACCCATTGTTCCACGGTTAGGACCCGAATTACCTGTTGCAATTACGGAAATAGTACCCGCCATCATCGCGTTATTGATAGCGAAAGATCCGCTATCCGTTTCAGAGTTAGCCCCTCCACCAAGGGATAGGTTAATAACATCCATCTTTTCAATTACAGCTGTGTCAATCGCTTTCACGATTCCAGACGTAGATCCACTACCATATGCGCCAAGGACTCGGTACATATAAAGATCCACTTTTGGTGCTATCCCTTTAATGCCGTATTCGTTTGCACCGATTGCAGCAATTGTCCCTGCTACATGCGTACCATGAGATGTATAGAACGAACTTCCAGTCGCATTAAATTCTGGCGTTCCTGCAGGACGTTCTGATGGCAAAGTTTCCGATGCATCATCATCCGCACGATTTTTTGTATAGGTAGCTGAATTCGGAATGAAGTTTTTTCCACCTTTATAAATACCCGCAAATTCTGGGTGATTCGCATCGATTCCTGTGTCAAGGACTGCAACTTTAATGCCTTGTCCTTCAATTCCCTCGTTCCATAGCTTTTCAATTCCTAAGAATGAAATACTCGTATTCATCTTTGCATCTACTATATCTTTTTTTATTGGCATAGTTGATTTAATTGGTTTCGTTTTTTGTTGTTCTTCGGACGCATAAACAATCGCGTCAGGTTCTACCAACGTAACTCCTTGAATCGCAAGAAGTTTGTCTAAGTCTTTCGCTTTTACAACCGCTGCAATACCGTTTAAAACAGTATCGAATGTATATCCCTGTTTAATCGTAATATTTTTTATACTTAATTCTTTTTTTACAAATGCTTGTTGAGCTTGTACTTTTGTTCTTACTTGATTTTCCTGTGAGGCGGAGAATGTCTTCCCTTTTAAATTATTTATTCCTTTTTCAAGAGCAACTGGTTTTTCAGATAAATGAATGATTACTGCAACGTCTTGATTGCCCGATAGGTCCTGTAAATCTTTGTGTAGTTTTGGTCCACCATCCAACAAATTTAGTTGTTCAGCGATTGCAGCCTTTACTTGCATAGTGCTTTCACTTGGACTACTTTGTTTGAATGGTTTGGTTCCTTCATTTGCAGATGCAGTCATCATCGGCCTATGCATCGACAAGACCATAACTAGTACTAAGAAAGCACTAAATACCCTTTTAACAAATTTTCTCTTCAATAAACTTCCTCCTTTAGTATAAAAAATTTTGCTGTATGAATCTCTGGGTTTGTCCATCCTATTTGCTACTATTGTGTAATAGGGACCGCTTCCTTCCTATGAGGTGAAGTACTATAAACATAATGTGGCGCTTTTATAATGTATGTCCTAGTCTTGTTTGTTATGACTAGTTTGTTACATTTGCTTTACACAATACAAATTTATTATTAATAGATGCTGCACCTCGTACTTAAAAAGATATAACCATATCTATTAATACTTCCTAAATCCATTTTCACAAAGATGACATAAGCGATTTTGAGGATATTTCGGATGGTGAAGATGCTCTTTATTCTTTTGAATCGTATTATGAGATGCAATCGTTACCGGAGCTAGACACCAGTAAAAATTCTGTAAAATAAAAAGCACTTACTCCATTTAAGGAATAAGTGCTTTGGATAGGTTACTCTGTTCTTAATTAGTTTGGGATATCTTGGTGCAAGTCACTTATACAACTATATTGAATCCATGTAAAACTGCCTGCTAAATAATTGGAATGAGCCAATGAAAAGGGGTCAATTTGACGTCCAATGACAAGGAAGAGAGAACGCATGTCGTGTCATCCATCGCAATTGAGTCTTCCAAGTCCTAAAAGACTAAGAAGATTTTCATAGATTATTCCTATACTATTTTTTGCTAATGATGGATTACCAACGCATCCCCCTTACTCATTACTCCATTTCTATAAACTTATAAAGCATTTTAGCTGCATGTGCTCGTGTAGCATTTTCTTTTGGAGCGAAGACGAAAGATCCTTTGTCATCGCGTCCACTAATAATTCCGAGTGATGCAGAGAGTCCTACATACTCTTTCGCATAGTCACTGATCAAGGAAGCGTCCTTAAATGAAAGGGTGCTGGATACATCATTCAAACTTGTCGGGTCTCTGTATTGGATGGCCCGGATAATCATGGTCGCCATTTGCTGACGTGTGATTTTGTCGTTCGGTTTGAATTCGCCTTTTTCACCCTGCACAATGCCTACACGATTTGCCGCTTCGATGTCTTGTGCTGACCAGTTAGTAGACGAGACATCAGTAAATGTTGCAGCATATGGCTGTTTGGGTAGATTCAATGCTCTTGACAACAGAGCAGCAAATTGTGCTCTAGTGATGTCATCGCTTGGTGCAAATATATCTTCGGTCTTTCCTTGAATAATATTTTTCGATGCAAGCACTTCGATATAGTCTGCAGCCCATTCAACCTTCTTATTATGAATGTCTTTGAACGTACTATCGTTTTCGAGTACTGCAAATTTTGAGAAGTGTGTTGTACTGAAAGTAAACATTCCCTGGGCAAGCTTTCCGCCAATGTATTCCCATTTATTATCTTTTTCATTCAAATAAAATGCCGCTACTTTTTCAGCATTGTTCACTTGTCCGACGTTCATTGTAATGACAATAGGTTTCATGAAATGAGTTACTTTTCGTTCCTGTTTTTCTTTCAATACGACGATGTTGAAATCGTAAAGAGAAGATAGGAGTGTTTGGCGATTGCTGATTTTCGGAAGCTTATCAGTTTCCTCTAATACAGAAACTGAAATTTTGATACTTTCCCCGTCTGTCACATCGATAGCCTTCAATGTTTCATTAGAAATCTGCATCTTTGCACCGTTTGCCGTGATAGCAAGCGGTTTATTGCTGTCGATTATTTGCTTAAGAACTGCTTGATCGATGGTGGCACTCAGCGATTTTACTAGTTCATCCTGTTTAGCAGATAAAGGGATAACTATTTCTTTCTGTTGCTGATTTGTAATTTGTACTATTAAACTTTGTCCGCCAATGATCACTGTTTTATCGCCCGTCACGGAATCGATCACTTCTATTCCGATTGCAGTGTCTGGAACAACCGGCGGGATTACTGGATTAGGTGTGACAGAACCACCATTACCCGAACTGCCTGAAGAACCGTTATTACCGGTAGATCCGTTACCGTTTGAAGCTCCGTTATTACCAGCCGATCCTTCACCACCGGCAGATCCGCCACCGCCTGAAGCACCATCGCCACCCGGAGATTCTTCACCTTCTGGAGCTCCTCCACCACTTACATAGGTAGCTACATCCGTTAGACTCATGTTGCCCGCCTGATCGTACGATGTGATTCGTACTTTGTACGTCGTGTCCTGTTTCACGTTCGATATGGTTGCAGTTGTTGCCTTTTGTTTTTTCGATAGAATTGTAAATGGTTGATCATTTTCTGCAACTTCTACCGTATAGGAAACAGCATTATTTGGACCAGTCCAAGAAATATAGATACTAGTGTCCTGTTTTTCAACCTTAAGATTCTTTGCCTTTTCCAACACACTCTTGCCAACTGTAAATATTACTTCAGAGCGCTTATCTTCATTAATTGCAATAACTTTATAGATTCCATCTGCAGTTGTCTTGAATTCATGCTGGAACTTTCCTTGTCCATCCGTACTGACTTTAACCTTTTCAATAGTCTTAAAATCTCTTTGTAATTCTAAATTTATCATTATATTTGCATTTGCAGTTCCAGTTACGGCTACAGTTTCATCATTCGTTAATGAGTCGGCTTTCGGAGACGTTATTTGAACGAATGGTTTCCCTTGCTCTTTAATTGAAACTTTTTCTTTTAACGTAATGGATTTTCCAGATGCTATTGGTACATGGATTTGCAAAGTATATTCTCCTGGTTCTATCGATTGTGGAAGATAGAACTGCCCTTGCTGCGATGGATAATAGTTATCCGACTGACTCCATACGGCTTTCCCTTTGCTATCCACAAGTGAAATGGAATTTGACACGCGATTCCATTCATTGAAGAGGCCGGTATAATCACGTACAGGATCTGCTGCCTTTGAGTTGAGGGATTGAGTATTCAAACGATCACGTTCAATTGCCCTATAAATCCCGTCTACTAGTAAATCACCTGAAGTCAAAATATAATCAATTAATAACAGTGACTGGCCGTACTGAGTAGGTTGTATTTCAACTTTCTCGATACTACCCTTGATTTCATCTGTGAAATTTAGTTGCGTGTCCTTATCAAGATTAAGTTGCGGAATTGTGATTTCATAACCCCACGGCGTACCTTGCTGTTCTCTTGATGCGATACCGAATTTCAAATCCTTATATTTCCCTTGCGCATAGGATACGGATTGAATTTGGGTATCCGGCTGGTAAGGGTAGTTTCTTTCATCAAAGGTTTGATAGCCAAAGATCGATAGTGCTTCCTTTCCTTTCACAAATGAAATTTTACGGAGATCCGAAAAATTTGTTGAAATTTCTCTATCCTGATCCATCGTGAAATCTGGAATAGATACAATTTCCACACTCTTATCCCGCTCTCTCGCTATAAGTGAACCTAAGTAGGTCTGATTCGGCAAGTAAACATTAATACTTGAATTTCTAGGTGATAAGTTTCTAATATCATTTGAGGTATCCCCTCCCTTTTTACGGAGAATCAATTCTACATACTTGCTGCGATTTTCCACATAAGCAGTATTTACCGTCAACAGATGCAAATCATCAGAAACTTGAAGTGGAATTTCAGTAGTAATGTCCAATAGTTGCTGTCCTGTCATTACTTTTTCGTCTATTACTCTCGTAGTTGAGTAGTAATCAAACATGCTTATTTCAAGAACGTATTGCCGTGAAGGTGATATTGTAAATGGTTGATTTGTTTCAAATACTTTTAACTCATTATTCCAATAAAAGTAGGCATTTGGCTTGTATTCATTACCATCAGATCTTTCACTAATCTTGATACTAGAGTCAGACCTTTCAAAGTTTCCATACTTTGTTTGAAGCTGCACCGGTAATTGCTCGATCTGGGCTTCGTTTGGACTACTCTTTATTCTTACCTCTAGTCTAGTATCCATTGAAAGTGTTACAATACTTGGATTTAAAGTTGTACTTACCAATTTAACTGTGTAGATTCCTTGAGGCAGCGGGCTTTCCAATTCCAACAAGTTCAACTTATTCGTTGTAATCTGTTTTCCCACCAATTTATTCATTTCATCATAAATTTCATACGTGTAGGAAGGAGGATTAGCAGTATCTGTGCTTTCAACTTGTAAATCAGGCCCGCCCTCACCATGGTAGAATAGCGTTACTTTCTTGTTGTCCTCATTCATATGAGCATTTCCGAAATAGGTTGTGAATTTCACTTCGTTTTCTGTTTGGTTATCACGGATATTCATAACGCCTGAATAAGTAGTATTGCCATCTTTTACGACCAATTGCATCATCTTTGAATAGTAGAATGTCTGTTTATTTATTTTTAGTTCTTTAAATAGATTTTCTGATTGATAAATACCTATTTCGGCTTTTGGATAGCTGGATGAAGGTTTATAAGATTTCCATTGCGTATTTGCAATGTCCACCACTTCCCCTTTTTCAATATCAATATTTCCAGACCAGTTATATCCTACGTGATTAGAATCCTTTCCCAACCAATCAATCCGAACATCTAAATCCGTTGCCACCTTCCATCCCGTCCCAGTTAAAGCAAGCGGAATATAGTCAGAATTACTTGTAGGATTGTATAACTCATACCTGACATCTAATGCAGTCAAGTCACCGAAATTGATTTTCAATTCTTTAAGACTTTCAGAGGATAAATGAAGGTTCTTCTCCTCTTGTCCAATAAATCTTTTCGAATACGCAACCTTTTCACTTTCATCAATAACGGTTAGAATATATTCTTTCCCATCCAGAATATATGCATCAGGAATAAATGCTTCAAACGCATCCTTTTCGGGTTTGATAGATACATTTTTCATTGTTTCATAGTAGTCGTTCCCGTGATATTTTTTCACTTCATACAGAGATACTGTTCCAGACTGCAAAGCTTGACCTGATCCATCTTCCGCAGTTATGACAGTTCCTTTTAATGTGTTGAAAGCTGAGTTAATTTGGAGTTTTTTTGTTACTGTAAGCAATTGCCCATTAACTTCAATTGCTGCTTCTAACGTATATGTTCCGCTTTGCAACTCGTCTGCTTCAAAAGTTTTCTCGCCACCGTTATTCAGTTCCACCCATTCAGATATCACTTTAGTACCATTGGAAAATTTGAATTGAATTTCTTTTTTCCCATTCATTTGTCCTTGAAATGGACCTGACTTTAATGCCAAATTATAACTTAATTGAAGTTCATTTGTGACCGGGTTGATATATTGAGAAGCATGACTAATTGAAATGTCAGTCGGTTCCATGTTGAGCTTAATAGTTTGATTGTTGGTGATATCAATATCTCCAGACCATTCTAGCCCCAATGACTCAAAGTTCATTAAATACTTCCCATTAGATATTACAATGGTTTCATCAGCTGTGCCAACAGCAGCAAAATCGATATTATTTACAAAATCTATGAAAGTAATAGTTTGCGACTTATCTTGCAATACCACCTCAGATATGTCGTTGGTGAGTGAATCGAAAGTTACATCTTTCCCCATCACAATCGGACTTGTTAGAAAATGTTTTTTCTCTCCGACCATACCTTTAAATGATAATGTTCCTTCTAAATCTTTAGTTGAAACGATGATCTCTGTTTCTCTTAATGGAAGCCTAACTCGTGGCCACTCCTTATCGTCTATATTAATCCAACCCTGCATATCTGTCGCCGGTTCCATATCGGAAATTCGACTTGTCATTAATCCACCTGTTGCAGGGATTGTAAATTCAGTGTCCCCAGTCATGTCAATTCCGGACAGCATTAGTTCTTCAACGTTCAGATATTTGCTTCCGTTTTCCATAAAGTTTACGAAAACTAAAACCTTGTATTCATCTTGAGGATTAATTTTGAAATCTGGATTTACCAAACGCAAATCCCCATTATCATTTATCAGGTCCATGTGACCATACCCCTGATTTTTAGACTGGATATATGCACTTATACTGATAATATCCCTATTTTCAGAACCTGCATTAATAGTAATGCTAAACCCATTATTTGCATCGGCCTGAGCAATTGATGGTGCGATTGTCGTGAAAACCAGTAACACCATACATATCGCACGAAATAAAATTGAACTATTCTTCCTCAAATCTATTCTACCTCCCCTTCATCCAGGCATGACTATCAAAGCATGCCAATACTCTTAATACTAAAGAATCATAATAGGAAAATCAACCCATTCCAAAAATATACTTTGAATAATCAAACCCTTTAACTTGTAATATATATTCAAAATTTTAGGTACAAATTACCGAATAAGTTGTCATTGTTGTTTTGGACCACTAAGGCTCTATCCAACTCCAACGTACATAGCAAAGGAATGAGGGTTTGCCTGATTGACTATTATAGTGAATATAATAATTTTTTGGAGCACCTGAGCAAAGTACGGTAACTACAACCCACTAGATTTTAAAAATTCACAGTGAAAAATTCAGCCAAAGTGAATATGGCTGAATCTCCTTTTCCTCATGCGATTCCAGGACATTTTTCAAGTAGTGTTATACGTACCTGAAACTATTGCATGAAAGTTCCAAAATAATGCCGGACACAATTAATCTAGCATCAAGATGCAATTTGCATATCAGCTGAGGCAGCTTGTTTCCATATCAATTCCGCCCACTCAGGATGATCAATAAATGGATTACGGTTTCCTTGCCATTTTTGGATGATGTTATTTCGGTTACGTTCAAAAGCATCGACTGGATCTTGCGCATGCCATTTTAATAAAGTCGAAAGTTTTCCGTGGTAAGGTGCACTTCCGTTATTAAGCTTGTCGTTTAATTCCAAGTCAACTTTGTCACCCTTTTCATAGCGTGTCGCCATGTAAAAGAGAATTCTTGCTACGTCACCTTTTACATTATCGGGTGGCTCAAACGAACTTGCTGTTTTGAAACAGCCTTTACAGCCGTTTACAGGGCTGCCGCCGTTATCAAAATCCAAATTCCCTCTTAAACTATTTACTTGAACATCCGTAGGACGCAAGTGGTGGATATCTGTTCCTGGTCCTTTGCTTGTTCCGAAATTCCCGTGAGATTTCGCCCAGGTATGTTCCCTGTTCCAGTCGCCGACATTACCACCATTGCGAGTTTTAGAGCGTGAATCGCCGGAATAAAATAAAAGTACATTGTTCGGGTTATTTGGATCTTCATCTGTCTCGCGCAAGGCTACCCATACTTGATCGTAAGAAAGCTCTGTATGTCCATCAATAATTTCGTGAAGCGCAGTTTTCAACGCTTGTCCATCTTTACCAAGCGCGTCTTTGTAATAGGCATCTGTTGGCGATTCAGCAGAGGCTGTTACCGTTACGGAAAAACTAGCTGTAACGGACTTGGTTCCGTCTGAAGCCGTCACGCCTACAATATAGTTGCCTTCAGGGAGCGTTAGTTGTAATGAATCCCCTTGAATTGTACCCTTCGTAGACACGAATGTAAGCTTGTCGTTCTCTGGATCTGAGAAGTGGTCAGTCAATAAGATGGAGATTGATTCACCATCTTTAACTGTTTGGTTCGGAATAGCTTTCTTTATAATCGGCGCATTGTTTCCATCAGGCAAAGAAGGAACCGCTATGGGTTCCCCTTTCACATTTGTGAATATAATGTTATCCGGATTTGCACCGTTGATAAATTTAATGTCTTGAATGTTTTCAGCGCCTCTAACTTCTTTTACGTTCGCGCCATCGATAATGACTTCTTTCGCTTTCGTACCTTTGAAATCAATAATCGCCCCAGATTCAACTGGATTGATTGTTACTGCTGTGTTCGCAAATCCTACACCATGGAATTCTGCGTAAGCTCCAGTAAACGTAATGCCTTCCGTAATAACCGACGTATCGTCGAGTGTAACAGAAACGCTTGGTTTACCAATCGTTAGTTTTTTTGTTTTAAGATTTTTGATGTTGTAGATTTTTTCTGCAACGATCGGATCAACGACATCATTACCTGCAAAATCAATTTGAACCATTACAGGTTCATGATCACTTGCGCGGCCTTGAGCTTCTGTATAATTTGCATTGATATGGATCATGTCAATTATTGTTTTATTTTCTAATCTTTTAGAAACAAGAATATGATCTAGTACTTGGTTGTTTCCTTGGAAGAAATAAGAGAACCGATCGTTAGCCGGTGCTTTATCTACCATATTAATCATTTCGTTACCTTTAAGTATGTCTAGTGTTTTTGTAAATTCGAAGTCGTTCATATCCCCAGCAAGAACGATGTTTAAATTAGGATCTTTCGCTAATCCGTCTTTGATGAACGCATTAACAGTAGTAGCTAATTTAAAGCGTTGGACTTCAGAACCTAAAAATGGAGGTTGTGTAGAGCCCCATAAAGATTGGTCGCCGCCTTTGGAATTTAAGTGTACACCGATTACGACTACTTTTTCGCCTTTAAAGTCAAATTGAGCTGCAATTGGCTTACGTGTATTCACAAATTTGGATGGATCTAGAACGCCTGGATTCAATACTAAGTTTCCTTGTGCATCCCACGTATTCCCTTCTGAAGCAGTGCCATGTACACCATCTACTAATGAAACACGTTCCGGATTGTAAAGGTAGCCAACACGAATGTTACCTCCTGGTGCTCCACCGTTATCATTATTCTTAGGCGCAACCTCAGTCCATTTATATGTTTCACCACCTGCTGCAGTAATCGCTGCGATTAAGCGTTCATAGTTTGCAGATCCATCGACGGTTCCCGAATTTGTTTCTCCATCATTATCTTGTACTTCTACTAATGTAATAATATCGGGATTTTTCATATTTGTTACAAATGATTTTGCAATTTTAGAAACCTTTTCATCGGACGTTGTCATTGAAAAATTCTCTACATTATAAGATGCTACTGTTAGTTTATCCGCAGTAGGTTCAATATGAGTTATTTCTACTGTTCTATTACCTTTAACAAGTGTCGGTAATGTTTCAGGTAATACTCTATATCCATCAGCTGTATATGAGATTACTCCAATAACATCCCCGTTAAAATGGTCTCCTGATGTAATATCAAGTGACCCGGTACTTGTTAAGAATATCTTTTCTGGATTGTAGTCATCCGCTGCAATATTAAGCCCACCTAATAGATTGAACTCATTATTTGTTGTACTCTCCACGACGATTGGAGTAGCTCCATTATATGGAGGGCCAACTACTTTCGCATTCGGGAATGAAAGTCGCATAAATTCTACTGATTCCCAGAAATCGATACCATCTTCCGCCGGGTCAAATGAAGTTAAGTTATCATTATCAATTATTTTATTTGGTGGAATAATATCTACACCTACTATAAGTGGTGCTGGAAGTTCTGCTGTTCCATATGTTGTAACTTGAGTTGCGGTAATACGCGTTGTAGATAAGTTTGCGCCACTACCATTTTCCGCCACAGTACCTGTCACTTTTACTTTAGCGCCAACTTTAACACCATTTGCCGATTTATTCACTTGTATTGCTTCTGATGTTGTGTTGTCTTTATCTGCATTTTCCACATCTTGCATCACAAAATTTGTTCCATCAATTAAGTGCGTTACTACTCCAGTCACATCTGTCACTGTTGCGCCAACATATGGTGATACATGACCTTTTCCTTGGATTTCTCGAATGATTACGCCATCCGCTTTTATAATTGTATAAGTAAATTTGTATAACTGACTTTCCTTACCGCCACTTACTGCAATGGCTTTAATTGTTGTTGTTCCGATAGGTAATAAGATTGGAGCATCGTATTTAGTGCTCGCTTGAGTTGGTTCCGACCCGTCAAGTGTGAAGTAAATTTCAGCACCTTCCAAACCTGATTTTAGTTCGATTTTCGTATCTACTGGTACCGTTCCTTCATTTGCAGAGGAGTAAACTGCAGGTTTGTTCACTAAGTCATAGCTTTCAAGTCCTAATGTTTTAAGTTGGAATGTAGTTCCAAAGATCGCTGCGATACCTGTAAGATTTACTTTATCGCCTTCTTTGAAAACTTTGATGAAGTCAGCGTATACCACTCCTGTACGATTATCATTTCGTACAAGTACCTTTTCACCATTTTCTGCTATTGCTTGGAATTCAAAAGTTCCATAACTATCAAATGTTAAGTTACTAATAGTAACATTATTTATAGTTACTAATTCTCCTTGTGTATCCTCATTCACTCCAGATGGTTCTACAACTTGAGCTTCTGGAATGACATTTCCTGATGAAATCACTTCAATAGTAGGGTTTTCTATTTCTACTTCATTTGAATAAGTAATTACTTTACCTGTTACTCTAATTTTATCCCCAGGTTGAACATTCGCTGAGCCAGCGTAAATATACATACCTGCTGTTTCATCTTGCATATAGAATGCTCCACCGCCCCATAATCCAGGATTAGTAGTAACAATCCCTTCGATTTGAACAGTCTTATTAATTTCAGTACGGGCCCCTGCGATTGTTTGAGTATCAGCGACGGTATACGTGAATGTTGATAGTTCACTATTCTCTAATTCTTCCTTCATAGCTATCGCCTTAACTGTAGTTGTCTCATTAATGATAATCGGCGTTGTATATGACATACTTTCGCTAGTTGGAACTGTTCCATCTGTCGTATAGTAGATTGTTGCTCCATCAGTTTTTGTTGATAATGTAATTGCAGTACCTTTTGCAACACTCGATGATGCTAGGGATGCTGTTATAACATCCACCTTTGTTTCTACAGGTGTAGTATCTCCGCTATCCATTGAGTGCGAACCGATATTTGAAAAATTATTAGTTCCTAAATTAGTCCATTGTAGACTCCAGTCAAATGCATCGTTAATAACAGTATCACCAGCTGTTATATTAGATTTTCTAACTAGTGAGACATCTATAAGAGTCCCTTCTGCCGATCCTACTTGACCAATTGAATCAATCACTTCATTACCCTTTTTCAGTACAATTTGATCGTTACCGTTGAAATTAATTACTTTTTTTGCTGTATCTATTAAACCACTCTCAGTAACTGCTGCAAGAATTGCAGCATCTGCATCTGAACGTGATACAACATATGTTTTACCGCTCGCCAATGTCCCAGATAAATTCAAAATATTACTAGTTGTTGTAGTTCCAGCTCCTGGGGCTCCTGTAGAACCACCATTTGAATAATGTTCAAGTGTATATGCACTTAAATCAATTTCATTGCCAGTACCATTATAAAGTTCAATCGCTTTATTAAAACTGGTGCCCTCAATATACTCAGAAATAATCAGATCCGCAGCATTGGTTGCAGCACTTACTGTAGCAGGTATTGCCGGTACTACTAGGCCTGCTACTAGACTTGCCGCTAACATAGTATTTATGGATTTCTTCCAATTCCTTTTACTCATCTAAACAATTCTCCTTTATAAATACAGTTTTTGAGTAAAGCAAATGTGACAATGAAAACGCAAAGCCTTTGCCTACTAGCAGAAGGCTTTGCACAAAAGCTTAAAGAATTGTTTCTCCATCGACTGTAATTCCATCAAAGTCGAAGTTTGTTCCATCAAGCCCTGAAAGATCCAGATTTCCTTCAACGGTAATGTTCGCAAATGACACATCCCCTGTTGGAGTACCAGTAAGAATCAAGTTACCTTTGACGACTGCATTTTTAAGGGAAGCTGCGTCTGTAATGGATACTGTCACGTTACCGTTGTAAACCTTTGGTGCATTAACTGTGCCAGAGAAATCCTCGCTTGCAACATCTCCACCAGGAAGTTCAGTACCCGGTTCTTGACCCGCTACGTCTACAAGACGACCTTCAATTTTAGTTGGAATTTTGTTGATTAGTGATACTAAATGTTCTTTTAAGTTTTCCCAATCTGAAAGCCCAAGATCTGTTGCACGACCTGCAGCATACGCTTTTTTAAGAACATCATACCCGTCTCCACCTTTTGCAGTGAATGCGTTTGTCGCTACTGTGTACGTTTTAGCGTCTTCGATTTCAGTGTACGTACCATCTTCATTTTTATATGCAATTGAAACTACACGTTGTCCAGCAGGTTTCGAAGAATCGTATTTCACTTTCGCACCTGATACATGTAAGAAACCGCCACTTTCTTTCGGATACTCTTTAAAACTAATTTCAAATGTAGCTTTTAATTCGGAACCTGTTAGATCCATTGTTGCTAATGTGTTCCCAAATGGAAGTACAGTGATTACTTCACCTACCGTGATTGGTCCTGCCCCAATTCCAGCCCTAATTCCTCCACCATTTTGGAATGCCATAATTACTTTTTTATCTTTTACATATCCTTGCGCTTTTGCAAGCATGCCGTCAGTAATTAAGTTCCCGAGAATCGTTTCACTAGCCCGTACACTTGTGCCCGGTACATAACCTACATCCGATGTTCTTGGACTTACTAGCGCATTTTCAAGTGTTACTCCAATTTCCTCGTTATTAACAGCAGCGATTTTATCCTTATAAGGTTTTAAGAGCTCCACTGCCTCAGGATCTTCTGCTTTACCAGCAGTCGCAATTAACTTACCTGCATGTCCTATTACGACACCATTTTTATCAAATTCAACATCTAACGTCCCAAGGTAATCCGAGTATTGATACGCTTGTACAATAATTGTTTTATCTTTCGCTTTTCCATTTCCATCTTTGTCTACAACTACAGGAACGTCTAATTGTGTATGACTATGTCCACCTACAATTACGTCAATTCCAGCTACATTTGCAGCTAGTTCTTGGTCATTGTCCATAGCGGCATTATCATCAAAACCAATATGTGTAAGTGCAACGATTTTGTTAACACCCATTGCTTCAAATTCAGCAACCATTTTTTTCGCATCTTCAATATAGTTAGAGAATGTAACTTTTCCAGGACTTGCAATGTCTGCTGTTTCCGCAGTTGTTAGTCCAAAGATACCGACTTTTTCTCCGTTTATTTCTTTAACAATTCCCGTATAGATATTGCTTTTTTTAGGAGTTGTTGAGATTTTCGTATTGAATAATCCATCAAAAATTGGATCTTTCGAGAAATCTACGTTAGATGATACAAATGGGAAGTCTGCTGCTTTAATGAAGTCGACCAACGCTTTGTGACCTTCCGGTGATGAACCAAGATCAAACTCATGGTTACCAAATGTCATAGCGTCGACTTTCATTAAATTCATAAATGCTAAGTCTGCTTGTCCTAGGAATTCATTGAAATACAAAGTACCCGAGAATACATCCCCCGCATTTAGTAACAATGCATCCGGTTTAACTGTCCGTATTTCTTTTACTGCTGTAACAAGCTTTGGTGCTTTATTAGTATTGGCATGTATATCATTTACGTGCATCAAAGAAAGGTTAAACGTTTTTCCACCACCGCTAATTGGTGGTTCGGGATTTGGATTTGGATTTGGATCTGGATCCGGGCTTGTGCTTCCGCCATTAGAAGTACCACCACCATTGAATTCATTATAATTCACAATAATGTCTTTTAGGGTTACCCCTGTTGGAAGTTCAAAGCTACCGACTTTTGTACTAGCTCCTAATGTGATTGTCGTGCCTTTGAGTTTAACAATGACTTTTTCGATTTCGCCAATTGTTAAGAGCTTCAAGTCAATCTTGAATTGGACGATAACATTTTTTATAGTGGCTGTTCCATCAAGCGACAATGCATTAGGCGTGTCCACTGATAGGTCGACCACTGATGCATCCAGGGTAACATTCGTTGCACCTTTTTCGACAGTCACTTTCGGCAATGTAATTCCCTTATCGGCTTTTAAATGGACGTTGGATAAAAGGTTAAGTCCTTGAACTGTTGAATTCCCTTTTACTTCAATGATTATTTTTTTGCTCTTAGACAATTCCACAGATTGGATGACAGAGTTCGTGAATACAACACTTGGTTCTTTCTTTTCTACAGCGGCTGCCCGGAACACTTTTCCGACTCGGCTAAGTGAGGTATTATCCGTAAGACTTACTTTCCCTAAAACCTTGATATCATTGGCTTTGAAACTGTTTTCTACTTCTTTTCCTATCTCCAAATTACCGGTAATCGTTATATTTTTCAATAAAACATAATCGCCATTAATACGTACTGACCCTGCAAATGTAGACCCTTGTCCATCTAGTATGGCATTATTGGTTTCATTGCCATCCGCTATCAGTTCAATTGAAGCAATTTCAATGATTACTCCATCTTTAACTGTATAATCTATGACTGCCCCTAAAAGAGCTGCTGAATTGGAAGCATTCAACACTTTTTTCATGTCAGCTGACAATGCATATGTTCCAGTCGATAGCATAACTGACTCATTTGTTAGACTAACCAATTTTCCTGTACCTTTAACAGTCGAGTCACTTTGATCAACATGAGTGGCCAATTCACTTCGAACGATTAAAGAAGCCATTTGCCCCCTTGTAACGAAAGCATTCGGTTCAAACGTAGTTGGAGTGGTCCCAGTTGTAATTTCATTTGTGATCAAAGCTTGGACATAATTTGCGAACCAGTGTTTCGCTTTCACGTCTGTAAATGGGCTATTTATAAGCTTGGCTTCTTCAAGATTAAATCCTATACTAATCATCTTGGCTATATGCGCGCGTGTCAGTGACCCACCAGGTTTAAATGTATTATCGTTATACCCATTTACTATGCCTGCTTCAACAAGGGCAGCAATTGCCCCATAATGCGGGTCAGTCACTTTCACATCTTTGAATCCCGGGTTTTTCACATTTTTCGTGTCTAATCCAAGTGATTGCGCTAAAACGCTAGCGATTTGTCCCCGAGTTACTGACTGATAAGGTTTAAAAGTGCCATCTGGATACCCTTTTACTATTCCTCTAGAAGCCAAACTTCTGACACTCTCATAGAAATGATGACTCTCAATGTTCTTTACATCAGAAAATGAGGGTATTTTCACCTCATCGGCTTGTGTATATACTGGTGCAGCTACCGCTATCGTTCCCGTTGCTACTGCTACAGCTAATGTCGCCCCGAATACTTTTTTATATGAATTGGCATGTTTCTTCATTTACTGACCTCCTTTAATCGTATGTAATTTAAGAATCGTGTTAATCCTTAAATTAATAGTATCATGTTAAATCCCTTTAAATGTTAAGTGATTATTAATATTCCAGTAGATTATTATTTTATTGTAAGAGATGTTAAGTTACCGTAAATGGCTAAATAGATGTTACTGCTAACCTTAAATTTTGGCAGACCAGGTTGTTCTATATTATCCTTGCTTAGTCTGTAGCTACACCTGCAGCGTTGTTCATACAATCAAAAAAACCTATTCTCCTTCCCTATTAGTTTCATCACTTTTCCCAGTTAAATATACATTTCAGTAACTATCAGTAAAGTAACACACCGCAAACAGTAAACTATCAACACGTATTTCACCATTCCAAGCATACTATCAAATTGGAAATATGTTAATTTAAATATGACGACAATTTATTCGATTTTCTACATAATAATATAATGGAGTAGTCCATTACCCAAGAACCGACATAATATTTTAGTAGATTATGTAAAACGGTGTAGAAAGTTTTCCTAGATTTCTAATGAGCTAATTATGTATCTGTACATGATGAAATAGAAAACAAGTCACACACACACCTCTTGAGCACAAAGGTAATTTATGAATAATTGATTGCGTATGTGCCTTTTGCAAAAAAACGACCAACATGTCACACAATTACATAAAACTCAGTGAGGTCTAGATGATTAGCTATTCCTCTACTCCTCAACTAATATATATGTTATCGGAGCGTATAGACTGAATAGTGCCACGAACGGATACCTGTAATTTAGTCGTACGATTCTTGTACAACAGACACATTTCCTTTACCAACCGCAATGACAAAATATCCACTCATTTATCTGGTAAACGCTTCTCACCTTCCTTCACTACCACCAATTCCAACTGCTACACATCTGATTCTTAGTTCTTCAACTATTTTCCTTATCCATTAGAAATAGCCCTACCTCCGGTGATGGAAGTAGGGTATTCATGTTTATTTTCAGGTTCATAATATATGGATGAAACAGCAGTTAAAACGGAATTGAAGTTGCCTAGACACTAAATTAACTATTTCATTACGAAACATTTCAAGAGAATGCAAAACCATTACAATCTTAACAGTTTTATGATTCCAGTTTACTCAGCTTAAAATAGGAAATAGTAGAAGTATAGAATGGTAGGTAAAAGAAAAGCCCCTAGATGAGGTGTCAAATTGCCTTAGCACTGGTACCGAAACCTTCATGAAGCATTCTAATTGTGTGCGTGCCTGTGCAACAAAAAACAAACAACAATTCACGAAATTACATAAAAACTCATAGAACTTTAGATGGTTAGCTATTTCTCTACTCGCCAACTAATAAATATTAAATTGTAGTGAATTGTCTAAATAGTATCATACACAGTGGTCGACCCGAAATTTAGCCAAATTCCACTACGACAACAGCAAAGAATCAACTTGGAACCGACAGAGAAACGGTCTTTTCACACGGGGAATGCACGAGGGAAGGAATTGTGTGCTGAAATAGTATTGAAAACGGAAAAGTCCCCCTACGCCACGAATGACGTAAAGGGACTTGTCTTATATTCTCAGCTCAGACTTCTCGAAGAGAGTTATCTGAATTGTATTAGAACCTGATATCCAAAACTTGTGACCGTTGCCCTAATATTAAACTTAGTTAAGTTTAAGTGTTGGAGCAGCTGCACCGTCAATGTTAGCATCTGTTAGAGTAATTACTCCAGCAGCATCATTTACTGTTGTAAAGCGTGCATCTGCTAATTTAATAGCTGCAGCCAATTTTTGAGCTGTAACAGTTGGTGTTGTTCCTACAGCAAAGTGATTTCCTGCAACATATGCTTTACCGTTAACAGTCACTACATCACCTGTAACTAGGTTAGAGTTAAGAGTGAATGCATAAACACCAGCAGTTGGACCTACAGTATCAAGACCGTTAGCCAATACAGCGTCAGTTCCTACAACTGTACCATTAAAATTACCAGCAGTAGTAACTAGAACATTCGCGAAATTATAGTTACCGAATGCAGGTAAAGCTTGAATTACCCCTTCAATAGCAGCTTTTGTATTATTCGCCGCTGTAGGAGCCAATTTAATTGTTACAACATTTCCAGCCTGAGCAGCAGATAATATAGTGCCCTGTTCAAACTTGAATGTAAGACCATTATATTTCGCTGCTCCGTTAGCAGTAAGTACTGTGAACGTTACAGGTACAGTATCAACTGTAGTTGTTGCAACAGCATCTGTGCCAGTAACTGCTACTTTGTTTGCAGTTGTAATAGTTAGTGGGCTGATCTTAGCTCCAGGTACATTAGTAATAGCATGTGCAGTAATTGCAGCATTCAGATTACCACTAACATACTCGAATGTATTCGCAGCAGCACTTACTGTAGTAGGAGTTCCTGTAACATTCAATACAACTGTTTTAGAATCTCCAGTCATTGGAACTAGGGAAGCAACTGTTCCACCTGCAACTGTGAAGTCTCCAGCGATTACACTTGCAGCTTTAACAGCCTCACCAAATGTTAGTGTTAATGTTGTTCCATCTGCTGCTAATACTGCAGATGTTATGTTTTGCGATGAACCAGGAGCAGCATTGTTTTGGATAATATCAAATTTATTCTTAGATTTATCGTCCGCAGCTTTAGTGAATGTCACTAAGTCTCCTACAGTAAGTTCAGTGTTAAAGAATTCAGGTGTGCTTTCTACTGAAGATGTTAGGAAATAGTACTGAGCATCCTTGTATGAAAGTGTATATTCTGAACCGCCGAATAATAAAGTAACCAATTTGTCTGTTTTATTAACAGCAACCACTGTACCTGTAAAGTTCGCAGGGATGTATTCTCCGCTGAATGTAGCTTTGAACGTTTCAGCGTAAACAGCTGTATTAAAGTTACGGTCATCTGTTTTGCTAACGCCCGCAACAGTCCAGTTTGAACCTGTTACTGCATGAGCAGTAATAGCTGCCGAAGTAGCACCTACTGCATCAAGACGAAGGTCTGCTTTACCGTTAACGATATCAGCAACAACTACTAATGATCCGCCAACTTCGATTACTTTTGTACCAAGAATATCTTTACCATCTTGGTCAACAAGTTGGTCGATTTCAGTAAGTGTAAGATTTGAAGCACCTGTATTCACGATTTCAAGTGTTACTTTACCAGTGTAGTTTCCAATTGGATTGCCACTCTGATTTAAGATATCGAATGTGAATGTACCGTAATCCGCTTTCGGGAAGTCTTTTGCATCTTTACCAGCTTTATTCACTGCATTCAATTCCGCACCCATAACACGTTGTGCTTGGAAGAATGTTGTTTCTGATACTTTGAATGGCTCGCCATCTTCAAGTACGCCAGCTTGTGTGTTAACAGAAGTGTTTTGGTCGATCCAAATTACTGGTGTACCTAGGTCATTGTTAGCTCCGTAAAGAACGAATGAACCTTCACCTTTAGAATCTAGTTTAATTGTTACTTGTTGATTATTTGAACCTGTGCGAGCAGTAACTGAAGTTGAATTTGGTACATTTGTAAATTTCGCTTCAGAGTTCGTGCTCATGTTGCGGTCAAGTAGCTCATCAAGACCTACGTTGATTACACCGCCAGCATATGGTTTGTTTTCGTTTTTAGGATCAGCAACTTTAACTTTATACACACGACCGTTTTCAATACCTGATGCAGCTTCTTGCTCTCCATCACGAGTAATGTCAAGTGTGTAGTTCAATTGTGCTCCAGCAAATGCTACTTTAGATGCTTCTTGCTTCAATTCTTCTTTGTCGAAGACATTATTTCCATCATTTTTACCAATTGCTGAGTTTTTATCAACGAATACGAACGGAGTAACCGCAACGTTTGTCCCAGATACTGTGAATGTCGCTTTACCTTTAGAATCTGTTTTAATGCTTAAAGCTTCTTTTTGACCGTTTTTCGCTTGGTAAGGAGTTGTCGTAAATCCAGTACGTGAATCAGTAACTGTTGCTTTTGCAACCGCAGAATAATCTACATCAACGTTTTCAACAAATGAAACATTTAGATCTGCATTAGATACTGGACGACCTGTTTGTGGGTCAAGGTACGTAACTGTGTATACTTTTTTCGTTCCGTTTGCAACAGCGCTTCCTGCTTTATCTTCTTCGATTGTTAGGATGTTATCAACGCCCCAGTAAACTGTAGCGAAGTCGCGTTTCGTTGGAGCACCTGTAGGGTAAGCTGCTACGAAATCTTCACCATTTGTATATTGAGTGTATGAGAATGTCGCAATACCTTCTGCATTTGTGTAAACTTCTTCAACTTGTGCTTTGTTTAAAGCAGCATTTGGAGTTACATTAAATGTTACTGGAACACCAGCAGCTTTTACGCCGATATCAGCAGATAGGATTACTTGATTACCCACTTTAGATTGAAGTGAAGTCGTGTTCAATTTAAGTGAAGCTGGAATTACTGCAGAAATACCTTCAAATGAACCCAGTTTCTTAGCATTCAAAGTAACTTCGTATTTCTTTCCGCCTTCTTGTGTAGCAGTTGTTAAAATAACAGTTTTAGCATCTGTTTGTTTAACTACTGCGTTAGAAACTTCTAGACCTTCAACAGCAAATTTAAGAGAGTTGATGTCGATGATAGCATCTTTGAAAGTTACTTCAACAGTAGTAGTGTTAACAGCTTTGATAGATGCTACAGCTGCGTTAGCAACGCCAGTCACTTTAGAGAAGTCAGTTTCAACTGATTTGTGAAGGAATGTTGCAAAGTGTCCACGAGTTGTGTTGCCTTTTGGATTGAAGTTAGCAACCGCCGGGTTCGTGATGTCGAAGAAATCAAGAACGTTGATTGCACCTTGTGCTTCAGCTTTTGCAGAAGACAGGTCTTTAACGTCAGCTTTGAAATCTTTAGCGTCTTGAGCTTTTACATAAGTAACTAGGTCGATGCCTTTTACGCTATCGAATGCGCGTACAAGAACAACTGCCATGTTTTCACGTGAGATGTTGTCAGCAGCCAATAGACGGCCGTTGCTTCCGTTGAATACGCCGTTGTCTTTAACAACTGCAGCATACTCAAGAAGTTCTTTGTTAGATGTAGATTTTAGGTCAGTGAAACGTGGGTTTGAAACCGCGTCAGTTGGAATCGTTGCGCCTTCAGCTACAAGCCATTTACCCAACAATTTAACAACGTCAGAACGTGTTAGTGTTTTGTTTGGTTGGAATGTACCGTCTGGGTATCCAGAGATAACGCCTGCATCAGAAAGAGCGTTGATAGCTGTTTCGTGCGTGTTACCTTTCGTATCCTTGAAATCTGCCGCGAATGCTACTGGTGCTACTGCGGATGCTACTAGTGCTGCTGATGCAGCCCCTACTAAAAATTTGCTGTACTTAGATGGTTGGTTAGCCATTGAATAATTTCCTCCTCTTAGATAGAAAATAAATTTGTGTCAACTACTTCCACGGCAAAATGAAAGATAGAAGTCATTACAGATTAAAGTATAGATAGTTACGACTAGGATGTCAATTACAAGTTAGTAATATAGTAAATCCCGTAGGAAATCTTAATAGATTTCTGAGCCGCTTCTACCATTCTATCTCATATTAGATATATATCAAGTATTTTACTGTTATTGACTGAAAGTTACAGAACCATTTCAATTGTTAGTGTCTAGTTACCACTGTTTATGTATTCGGAAATATTTTCTCGGAATCCAGTCTTTTCCCTTACCTATGCGCGTTTAAGTGAGACTTATATGGTTTTCTTGGTCTACATAAACGTCAAATTTATTCTTTCTGCATCGAGACCATGGTAGAAAATGGTTTCCTTCCCTGACAGAAAGGATTGAACTTTGGGTGTAAGTAACTGGCATCCGAAGAGGCGTTTGGCGCCTTCCGCTTTTCAAGACAAAAAAGACTCGAACAGATGGGAACTGTTCGAGTCTTTTTGTGTGGTCAACCAACCAAATTTTGATCTGCATGGCGTTTGTTATATATTTTATAGAGGAAATTATCCTTACACTTAAGTATTCTAGCATCACCATAACTAGATTACAAGAGTGTCAACCTCATTTTTGCTTGAAAACTTCAAATAAGAATTTTGGTAGATTCATTTGCCTTTTTAGGCGACTTGGTTCTTTTAATAGACGGTATAGCCACTCAGCGCCCATTCGTTGATATGCGGCGGGTGCTCGTTTGACGTTGCCTGCAAGCACGTCGAATGAACCACCCACGCCTTGATACAAGGTTGGGTATAGGTTGTCTCTATTTTGTTCGATCCATTGCTCTTGTTTAGGAGAGCCCATCGCAACGAATAGGATATCGGGTTTGGCTTTGTTAATAGAGTCTATTATTTTACTAGAATCAGATTCATAGCCGTCTTGTGTTCCGGCGACGATAAGATCTGGGTAGGTTTGTTGTAGCTGTTGCGCCGCCTTATCAGCAACACCTGGTTTCGCACCGTATAGGAAAATGGCACGTCCAGTACGTGCTGCTTCCCTAACGATGCGGTCCATCATGTCGATTCCGGTAATGCGTGACGAGATACTTCCCTTTTTTAATTTGGACGCAATAATGACGCCAATGCCGTCCGGGATTTGGAACTCCGCTCTATTAAGGAGCGCTTTCAGTCCCGGGTCTTCTTTTGCTTTCATTAGCTTTTCGGGATTGATGGCAACAACGAGTGATTTCTTTTTGTCTTCAATGTTTTGGAAGACTTTCGGTATTAACTCGTCGTAGTTTTCGGTGTTGACCTTTACGCCTAAAATGGTCTCTTTCATATAGAAGAAAGTCCTTTGTTTTTGCCGTCGCCAAGCTTAAAGAAACGGAATCCAGCTTGTTCCCACTTGTCCCGGTTAAGTGCGTTTTTCGTATCGAGTACGAGTGGCTTTGTATCGCCAGTGTTCAATGTCTCTGGATTGAGGTTTTTAAATTCTGTATGATCCGTCGTTAGGATAATTAAGTCAATATCTTGAACAGCTTCTCCTAGTGATGCTCGTTGCGTCGGATGTTGCAATTCTTTAATATGTGGATCGAATGATGTGACTGTGATATTCAAGTTTTGAAGTTCCTTAATAACTTCCGTTGAAGGGCTTTCTCTCAAGTCATCGACGTCTGCTTTGAATGCAAGACCGAGTACAGCAACTTTACCATTTTTAATACCATGCTGCTCGAGAAGCATTTGTGCTTTTTGCGCTGTGAATTTCGGCATGCCGTTATTCGTTAGACGTGACTTCTTAATGATGTCCGAGTTTTCCGGGCTTAATTCCACCAAGAACCATGGATCTACTGCGATACAGTGTCCGCCAACACCTGGGCCTGGCGTATGGATGTTGACGCGCGGGTGGAAGTTGGCAAAGCGAATGGCTTCCCATACGTCGACGTCGATTGTTTCTGCGATTTTTGCGAGTTCATTGGCAAAAGCGATGTTAACGTCGCGATAGGTGTTTTCCATTACTTTGACGAGTTCAGCCGTTGTTGCGTCAGTCAGGTGGATTTCCCCTTGGACGAACGTTTGGTAGAGTTCTTTTGTCATTTCAGCGGATTCTGGTGTGATACCGCCTACGATGCGATCATTGTTAATAAGCTCCTCGAAAATCTTGCCTGGAATGACGCGCTCAGGTGAGTGTGAGACGAATAGGTCTACGCCTAGTTCTAGGTTTGACTTGCGTAGTTCAGGCAACATAACGTTTTCGACTGTTTTTGGTGGGACAGTTGATTCCAAAATAACGAGTGCCCCTTTTTTCAGGTAAGGGACGATAGATGCTGTTGCTTTACGGATGTATTCCAAGTTTGCTGTGTTGTCAGGGTTGATTGGCGATGGGACGGCCACGATGTAGACGTCTGCTTCGACGGGTTGTGTTGAAACGGTGAAGTACCCTTTGTCGATTGCTTCTTCAAGACGCTCTTGCAATCCGTTCTCTTCTATATGAAGTTGTTTGTTGGCGATCATAGTAACTGCTTTTTCGTTGACGTCCATGCCGTGTACGCGGACGCCGCTATTAGCAAACATGACTGCTGTTGGAAGGCCGATGTAGCCTAGTCCGATGACGCATATATTTTTATTTATGTTTTTATTCATGATAATTGTCCTCTCCTCTGGGTGCTGCTTGTGCTGTGTAAACATTTGTTGATTATAGCACAATTGGGTACTTGTCTTCCACTCTGCATGCGAGCAGGTCTGTCCATGTCATTCATAGGAACTATTTAATAGAAGAATCTCGAATCATTTTGCGATTTGAACGGTGACCGGGACGTATGAACCCTGTTTAACTGTTCGACCTGTTGTGTTTTGTAAACCTGGATGGATGACTAGTGCGTATGATCCGCCGGGTTGTAAGTTTTTATTCGGGATGATTTCAATTGTGTTGGTAGTGATTTGTTTGTATGTGACTGGGATAGCCACGCCGCCAATTTTAACGAGTTCTATTGTATTGGACGCCTGTACGTCTTTAAAGTTCATAGGCTGGGTAAATTGGACGCTAAATGTTTTGGTTAGTGGGACGTTTTTCAATTCGGTCATTTTCTTGTAGTGCTGGTTGCTAAGCCTCGCGTTTAGGAGTCGCAGATGTATATCGATCAGTTCTTTGTCCGATTCGGTTTTGATGGTGGGTGTGATGCCTTTTTTATGGACTGGTGCTTTTTTAGGTCCGGTGAATTCACCGATTGTCATTTTAAGCGCTCCGCCATCATCGAATTCGAAGAAGGATTGGACAGTCCCCTTCCCTTTTGTCGTCTCACCTACAATTGTGGCAGCTTGCTGATCTTTAAGGGATGCCGCGACGATTTCAGATGCAGATGCAGAATAGCGGTTGACGAGTACGTATGATTGTTTCGGAAATTTAGTTTTAGTTGGAATCGGTTTGATCATTTTATTGCCTTCGCGTGTTTTGAAGTAGTAGGCATCTGTCACTCCTTGGTAAAAGCCTAGAAGTTGCTCGGCGCTGTCGACGTAGCCACCGCCGTTATAGCGAAGGTCAATAATGAGTTCGGTTGCACCAGCCTTTTTTAGTTTTGTCCAATGTTGTTCGACTTGATGGCCCAAGTCCGCAGAAAAGGTGGCGATTTTTATGTAACCGATGTTGCCGTAGAGTATGGATGATGTAATCGGATGCAGTGGTTCGGTTGACGTTTTGGTTTTTGCACTGATTACTTTTGGTCGTTGGTTGTCCTCTGCAACGGCTGATAGATAGCTATGGTATTCCTCAGCGGACATATAGCGTGAGTATTCGTCGAGTGCGTTGACGACTTCTTCTACAGTTTTCATTGTTTGGAGATTTTTTGGCATGTCGCCATAGTAGTAGGTATCGACGAAGAACTTGACGTCGTCGAGCTTCCCCGCTTGGGCGATTGGCGTGAATAGGAACAGGGCTATGATGGTGATGAGTGCTGTTTGGATTTTTTTCAATGAAGTGTCCCCCTTTCGTGATTATAGTAGTTTCTTTATATTATAGACTATACCCGCTTTTGGAGTTGGCAAGACGTTCAGGTTGGAAATAGGTTGCCATTTCAGCAATGAATAGTCTTTTTATTTCTGTGAAAATAGGTTAACCCAATACGGTTTTCCTTCAGCGTCGGTGGCGTAGCCGGAGCCGATGTGTGTGAACGTATTGTTTTCGATATTGGCGCGGTGCGTTGGCGACAGCATCCATTCTTTGACGACGGATTCGGGTGCGATGTAGCCCCTTGCGATATTTTCACCATATGCGGTCCATTTGTAGTTGAATTTTTTCAGCATTTCGTCGACAGTGCCATATGTCGGTGACTTATGGTCGAAGTAGTTATTTTTGGCCATGTCTTCTGCTTTGGCTTTGGCGATTTTAGATAGATTCGTGTCTTGAATGAGTTCTTTCGCGCCGAGCTGTTTCCGTTGTTTATTGACAAAGTCGATTGTTTTTAGGGCGTTGTCTTGGTCGTCAACGACTGGCGGTAATGGATCCGGCTTAGACTTGTCCATATACATGTTGCGGGCTTTGTCATAATAGATGACGCCCTTTTCGCGTTCGAGATCGAAGTTGGTTGCACGGTCAATGAATGCCGCCATATGCGCGCGGGTGACGATGTCGTTTGGCTTGTACATGCCGCCTGGTGACGTTGTAGTGATGCCAAGTTCGGCGAGTGTTGTGATGTAGCCGTAGTTTTGGTTGAGCTTGATGACGTCCTGAAATGTAATGAGGTCATTGTCGTCAACGATTATGTTATAGCCGAGTGCAAGTATTTTAGCCATTTGTGCACGGGTGAGTGGCTCGTTCGGGTGGAATTTGTCCCCGTCGGTAAAGATGCCGCATTCGGTGAGTGCGCGGATGTGATTGTATGCGCCGTGAGACGGACTGATGTCCTGGAAACTCGGTTTGAATGCGGCTGTCGGCTTGGCGTTGATGGCCAGCGCGACGACTTTTGCGGCTTGGGCACGGGTGACGGGTTCGTTAAGGCGATAGGTTCCGTCCGGGTAGCCGTTGATGAGGCCGCGGGTGGAAATATTGTCTATGGCTTTGTGCGCCCAGTGTGCTGGCGGGACGTCAGTAAACGATGCGGCTTGGGCGGTGGGTTGGGATGAGATTAGTAGAGTTGCTGTGAGTAGTAGCGAAGGGATGTATTTTTTCATGGGTGGTGCCTCCTTTTTCTATGATTATACTATGGTTGGTGGAGGTGTTGGGAGGTTTGGGTGGAATGTTGTTTGGTTTGGCAATTTTTAAAGCCCCTTGCTGGTGGCAAGGGGCTTGTTTTTGAAGGCGGTGCCAGTATCAGGTACGGTACGTTTTTTGTGCCTGCATGCCCATGGTGAGTGCTTTATTGTGGCACATGTAAGCCGGTGTGTGGTGTTAGTATCTGGCACCGGGCGGGTTACAGTAACGGCGGATCTGGGACGATGTGGCGTTCGTTGTTGCGCCAGTTAGTTACCCAGTTTTCGAGACGGTCCATGGCGATTTCGAGTTGATCGAGTGCGTATGCATAGGAAATTCGGATGTGGCCTTCGCCGAAGATGGTAAAGGCGGTGCCTGGTACGACTGCGATTCGGGCTTCATTGAGCAAGGTGCTGGCGAATTGTTCGGACGTTAGGTTGAACTCTTTAATAGAAGGAAAGATGTAAAATGCACCATTCGGTTTGACGGTTGGAAGGCCCATGTTGGTGAGCCGGGTGTAGATGTAGTCGCGGCGTAGGATATAGTCCGGGTTCATTGCCGCAGGCGTATGTTGGCATTCGGTTAGTGCGCAGATGGCTGCGTGTTGGGACGGGACACCTGCGCAAATGGTGTTGTAGGCGTGCACTTTGACGGCTTGTTGCATCCACTTTTCGGCGGCGAGTAGGAAACCGATGCGCCAGCCAGTCATGGAATGGGATTTTGATAGGCCGTGGATGAGGAACAGTTTGTCTTTTAGTTCAGGGTACTCCGCGAATGAGCGGTGTTCCCCTTCGAAGGTGTTTTCGCTGTAGATTTCGTCTGAGACGATGAAGATGTCGTGTTTTGCGAGTGTTGCGGCGAGTTCGTCCATTGTTTGGCGTGGGATAGTGACGCCGGTTGGATTGGATGGATAGTTAAAGACGACTGCTTTTGTTTTGGAAGTGATGAGTTGTTCGAGTTGGATTGGATCAGGGATGAAGTTGTTGTTTGTTGTGTCCAGATAGATGGGTGTTGCGCCGGCGAGTGTGATGAGCGGTTCGTAGCCTGTGTAGGTGGGTGCGGGTACGATGACCTCGTCGCCCTCTTCGAGAATCGTGCGGAATACGGTGTCCATTGCTTCGCTGGCGCCGGTTGTTATGATGATTTCGGTTTGTGGGTTGTAGGTAAAGCTGTATTTATCGGTGAAGAAGGTGGATACGGCTTGCCGGAGTTCGAGGAGTCCGGCGTTGTGTGAATAGGTGGTTTTATTGTCGTCGATCGCTTTGTGGGCGGCTTGTTTGATGCGTTCTGGCGTTGGAAAGTCGGGTTGGCCAATGGTTAGGTTGATGGCGTCTGGGTAGTTTATGAGCTGGTTTGAGATTTTACGGATGCCGGATGGTTGGATTTGTTGGACGCGCGGGTTGATGGTGAGTGACATGGTGGTTCCCCCTTTTTGATTGGTGGGTAGTAGTATATGCGGGTTGTGGGGGAATGATTTTTTGGGTCTTGTTATTGAAGGGTTGTTGTTTAGCTCGGCGGGGATGTTGTGAAGTTTTTTTGATTCGTTGTGAACTCTTGGGGTTGATTGCCCAAGACTTTTTCAACTGTCTTTTGGCTCGCTAACTTCCCTTTCTTCCGCTTGCGAAGTTATTTGTCGGTTCTGATTCTTGAAGTCTTCTGCGGCATACTGTATATTGAAAGTAGATTTAGTAAAGAATAAAAAGGACCGCTTGACGTGTCGAGCGTCAAACGGCCTGCAATAGCTCGGTTCCCTGCAAGGGGATCGGCCCATCTGGAGTAGTAACCCATCTGAGCTCTAACTCAAGGATGGGTTATTTTTTATTTTTATGGTCAAATGAGAGTATCAACACGATTAATGTTGCAAAAGCTACTGCGAACATTAGCGATTCGAATACTGTCATTGGCGCCACCCCCTTTCATGCGGGAGTGGGCCGACCACCCTTGAGTTTCCTATTCTATTGTTCTCTTATTGTACCATACGTATGTTCTTGGATTGCTATTGTATTTTATCTTTTATTGGACTTCCCTTTCTGTATTAGGAGGATGTTTCTTAGTTTTTCGGAAGCGTTGTTTAGTTTGGTGCGGGCGTTGTTTACTTTCATAGAGATGTTGTTTAGTTTGGCGGGGGCCGTTGTTCCCCCCCTCGTTACATTGTGAAGTTTTGGGTTTGATTTGCATATAAAAGTAGCCGTCCGGTGGAGAGGACGGCTTTTTGTTTTGTTATTTATGCAGTGGTAGTTTGTAGTCCCAGGTGTAGATTGTTCTTGGGGGTGTGCCTTTTCGGCTTAGTCGCAGCTGGCTAAAGATGATGCTGGCGGCGGATTTTGAGTTTAATGCAAGAAATTGACGAAGCTGTTTGTTCGTGAGTGTTGGGCCGATGAGCAGGTACCAGTCGGCGACGGCTTGTTCGAGTGCGCCTTTGTTGGGTTTTCCGCAAGGGTCGCAAATCCATGTGCGCCCTTGGGTCCTTGGCATGATGGCGTTACAGTTTAGGCAAAGGACACCTTTTTTTAATTCGAATGGTGAAATGTTGTGTTTTTCGCTAGCGGGAATTCGTTTCCACTTGACTTGGTTGATATAAAGTTGGTTGGCAATGGTCGTTATTTGGCGCGGCGTGAGTTCATCTGGATTGTCCGGAAGTCCACGGATGTATCTGGGTAGCTGTTTGGCGAATTTGAGCGGTGTGGATCCGGGCATTTTGGGAATTTCGGTCCGCTGATTTGCCATTACTAGGATCGGTTCTACGGGTAGATCGATTTGTTTTTGGTTGAGCCATTTTTCTACGGCGTACGTAGCACGATCAAGCTGATGGATGATGCAGTCGAATTTTTCGATTTCGCCGTCTGCTGACAATTTGGTAGTTTTTCCGGATGCTTCGTCGAACAGGACGGTGCCTGCGTAATTTTTGATTTCTAATAGGATCGCTCGTTTTGGGGTCAGGATAAGAGTGTCTAGCTGGACGCGGAAATTGGGGTTGATTTCCACGGTTATGTTTTTCATGATGGCGGAGCCTTTGGGGAAGTCGATTTCACTTAGGATACGGTCGACTTTAAGTTCGCCGGAATAGCCGGCTCGCGCCTGGTAGAGTTTGTTGCTGATTGTTTTGTGTTGCTGATGGTTGTCGGGTAGCCGGGCCAGCAGTCTTTCCAGGGGAACGAGGTCGTCCGGCGGTTGGCGTTTTGTGTAGATGGGTCTCCACTCCTTTTCGGAAGTCTGATTATTCTTTGTTCATTGGTAGGATAGCAGGTTTTCAGTGGGATGACAAGGAGTTTAGAGAAAGGATTCTTAGTGTTGTTTAGTTTTTGTGATACGTTGCTTAGTTTGATTGATATGTTGCTTAGTTTGATTGATGTGTTGCTTAGTTTTACGGATACGTTACTTAGTTTGATTGATACGTTGCTTAGTTTGATTGATGTGTTGCTTAGTTTGATTGATACGTTGCTTAGTTTGATTGATGTGTTGCTTAGTTTTACGGATACGTTGTGGACTTCATGATTTTATCTTAGATTGCCCTTCTCCAATTAGCTTTTGACTTTCACTTTTAGAGTTGAAGGGCATAAAGGAAGCCATCCGGTGGTCCGGATGGCGGATTGGGTGGTGGTTGAATGTAAACAGCGTTTTTGCGATAGTTCACAACATGATTGTGGAACTAAACTATGTTTTTATCAATCTTCTCAACGTTGCGCGCATGACGTTTTTTCCATAGATCTTCTGCGGCGCCAGATCCTAGTATAACGCCGGCGATGATGAGGACTAGGCCGATGAGATGGCGATAAGTGATGATTTCGCCGAGGAACAGGGCTGAGCCAGCCAAGGAGAACATGGTGTTGAAATTGATAAAGATAGCGGCTTTGGATGGGCCGACTTTTCCGACGGAGTAGTTGTAGAGCATGTGTCCAACGGCTGTGCCGATGATCCCACTTGCTGCGAATCCGAGCCAAAACAGGGGTGGTACTGTGGCGAATGCTTTGATTTCGCCGGGTTCTTGGATCAGGCTGATGATGAATAATACAGCACTACCGACGACCATCATATAAGCGGTCATGATACGCGGATCAAGCGTTTTGGCTGCTTTGGCGATGACTAGGAATGATAGCACTTGTGCCGCGATTGATAGGAATACGAAGACGTCGCCAAGTGCGAGACCGCCGAGTCCCCCACCAGCGAGGACGACGGAGCTAACGCCGATTAGACCGATTATGAAGCCGAGCCATTGCACTTTTGATGGCGAGTTACGCATGATCAAAGAAACTGATATTGCTGTCAGGACGGGACCTAGGCCAAGAATAAGTCCTGCGTTTGTACCGGATGTGCGGAAAAGTCCCATGTTCAGGAAATAGTGATGGAGGACGACGTTGAGCATTGCTCCTCCTATTATGTATTTCCATTCTTTTTTCGTTGGTAGACGAAGCATTTTGAATGCCGCCAGGATGATGAATACTGCTATTCCTGCGAGCAGGATCCGGAATGTTGTCATGGTGACTGGTCCGACGTATGTGAGCAGGTATTTGAGGAGTGGCAGATTGAATCCCCAGATGAGCATTGCGGTGGTGAGGAGTGCGTATATTTTCCACATGGGCTATTCCCTCCTTTGGTATGGTGATTTGATGATTGGGTGGTAGTTCGAAACGTTGCTGGGTTAGTTGGCAACGTTTTGTTCGAAGTTAGCAACGTATTACGTGGACTTCGAAACGGTTTAGTCTAAGTTAACAACGTATGCCGGGGTCTTCGAAACGGTTTAATCTAAGTAAAACAACATATGCTGGTGACTTCGAAACATTTTTGTCGAAGTTAGCAACGTTTGCTGGATACTTCGAAACGCTTTAATCTAAGTTCACAACGTACGCCGGATTCTTCGAAACACTTTAGTCTAAGTTCACAACGTACGCCGGATTCTTCGAAACACTTTAGTCTAAGTTCACAACGTACGCCGCCGACTTCGAAACGGTTTCGCCTAAGTTAACAACGTACGCTGGATTCTTCGAAACACTTTAGTCTAAGTTAGCAACGTACGCCGGATACTTCGAAACACTTTAGTCTAAGTTAACAACGTACGCCGGATTCTTCGAAACACTCTAGTCTAAGTAAAACAACGTATGCCTAGTACTAGGCAACGTTGTTTTTTGTTGGGCACGATGATGTTTAAGTATACACCTTTTTAGGAGATGACGGTTCGATGAAAGTCTACCAGACGGCGATTGCTCCGTCTGTCCTTGATTCGGTGCCGCCTGATAGGACGCCGGTTTCGGGATTGCGCCAGATGATTTGGCCACGGCCGAATGAGCCGGTGTCTAGGGTTGGCTGGATTTGGTGGCCGAGTCTTACTAGTGCTTGGGCGAGATGGTTCGGGAAGCCCGGTTCAACGTGGACTAGATTGTCTTTTATCCACTGCCAACGCGGTGCGTCGAGGGCTGCTTGTGGATTTAGTTTGTAATCGATAGTGTTAATGGCTACTTGGAAATGGCCTTGCGGTTGCATGTAACCTCCCATGATGCCGAATGGTCCTACTGCCTGGCCATTTTTTGTTAGGAAGCCTGGGATGATGGTGTGAAATGTGCGTTTGCCTGGTTTTAAAGCGTTCGGGTGATTCGGGTCTAGTGAAAAGTCGGCGCCGCGGTTTTGGAGCGCGATTCCTGTGCCGGGAATGACGATACCGGAGCCGAAGCCCATGTAATTTGATTGGATGAAGGATACCATGTTGCCTTCCCCGTCTGCGGTCGCTAAGTAAACTGTGCCGCCTTTTGGTAGTTCATATGGTTCTGGGTGTGTGGCGGTTGCTGCGATTTTGGCGGCACGTTGTTGTGCGTATGCTTTAGATAGTAGGTGTTCGGGTTTAATTGGCATAGCTGATGGTTCGGTAATAAATGCTTGTCCATCTGTGAACGCAAGTTTCATAGACTCAATTTGTTCGTGAAGCGATTGCGTGTCGTGCGGCACTGGGCTATTCATTTCCGCTAGGATGTTGAGTGCCATGAGTGCTATCATGCCTTGGCCATTTGGTGGAATTTCGTGAACGTCGTAGCCGCGGTAGTTTGTTGAGACGGGTTCTACCCATTCCGTTTGGTAGTTTGCCAGGTCGGATTTTGTGAGATAACCGCCGTGTTGTTGCATGAAGGCGTCGATTTTGTCGGCGAGTTCCCCTGTGTAGAAGGATTCTGCGTTTGATGCCCCAATGGATTTAAGTGTGGCGGCGTGATCCGGTGATTTCCATAGTTCGCCGATTTCTGGTGCTCTGCCGTCGGGTGCGAATGTCGTGAACCATGCGTCGAATTCTTCAGTTGTAAATGAAGTGCGGTATTTTTTGTAGGCGGCGCTCCAGTATTTTCCGAGAATCGGCGTGAGCGGGTAGCCTTCTTCGGCGTAGCGGATAGCTGGTTCGAGTGATTCTTTTAATGGAAGTTTGCCGAATTTGCGTGCGAGTTCCGCCCAGGCAGCTGGTACACCAGGGACTGTGATTGGTGTCAGGCCGTGGACAGGCATTTTGTCGTGGCCTTGTGCTTTTACGGCGTCAATTGTGAGAGCTTGCGGCGCTGGACCTGATGCGTTGAGGCCGTGCAGTTTGTTATTAACCCAGATGAGTGCAAATGCGTCGCCGCCGATGCCATTTGAAGTTGGTTCGACGACGGTAAGTGCGGCGGCTGTTGCGATTGCCGCGTCAATTGCGTTGCCTCCCCTTCGCATGATTTCAATGCCAGCTTGCGCGGCGAGTGGCTGTGATGTTGCGACCATGCCGTTTTTTGCGAAGACGGTGTGGCGCGTTGATGGATGTGGGTTATATAGGTAGTCCATTGGTGGTTCCCCCTTTGGTGTTGGATTGTTCTGTGAGTTCATTATACTGGAGATGGAGGTGTTTAGGGAGGCGAAGTTTTTTGGGGGGATGTTGATATATGCTCGATTACTTGGGAGATATGATCGTTTGGCCGGCGATATGCTCGGTTACGTGGGAGATTTGATCGCCTGCCTGGGGATATGCTCGGTTACGTGGGAGATTGGATCGCTTGCCCGGGGATATGCTCGGTTATATGGGAGATTTGATCGCTTGCCCGGCGATATGCTCGGTTACGTGGGAGATTGGATCGCTTGCCTGGAGATATGCTCGGGCGAGTGCGATTTATGATTGGTTGCTAGTTTGAAGACTGTTATAATACCGGGGTTTGCTAGTTTTATTGATGGAAAAAACGCTTCAATGTTCACGAAGCGCTGACTCATGCTTATTTATTTTTTCATTCATGACATAGAAACTACCTTTCCCCTTCCCTTTGTGTGATAGTCCAGATCGAGCAAGGAATCTCGTTGTTACTTGTCGATCATTAAGCAACATGAAACTTCTGAATTCCTTATTGGTTATTCGATTGCCAATGAGACACATCCAATCTGCAAGTGCCTCAATATGACATTCTAATCCGGTGTGATTACACGTCTGGCACGCCCATTTTCTATGCTTCCATTGCATCCCTCTGGTGTTGCATGCCGGACAAATGACTCCGGGTAAAATATCGATTGGGGATATATTCATCAATCTGGTTAATGGGAAAGGATCATATTCTTGATGGTTATTTCTTAATTCGAATGCCAATTTCCGTATGGTATCTTTGCTTATAATTTCTTTATCGACGGATAAGGAATACAAATAAGTGGGAGCTTCATTGGTGAATGTGATTTTAGTTTCCGGAACAGTTTCCAAGATTAACTCATTGGTGAATGCGAAAGCAACGAGCCCGCTAATCGGTATTTCGATTTTCCTATGCTTGAGCCATTCAATGAGAAATAATTGCTTGCGCTCGAGCTCAGCTATGGGGTTGCTCAACACTTTTCTTTCTCCTGCAGAGGATTCTTGGATAAACTGTGTGGGGTTTGATTTTACAATGATTTTTCCAGCAATGTTTTTCACCTCGATAATAAGAATGAAAGTTGGCGTGATAAGAACAGAATCCATTTGGAAATAAACACCGTTCTGTTTCAGACAGATATCATGCAGGATAGCGTGTGGATACAGTGGTTTGAATTCTAATAAATGTTTGTCAAAGTGTTGCTCCCCACTATAGCCTGCTTTTCGAATTCGAAAGTCCTCTCTAACTCTTTGCATTTCGATATGTGACGGCTGTAATCGGGGCATTAATGCACTTAATCCAATTAGTTTTTTCGGCATTGATCTTTTTTTATAAATCAATTTTCCATCACCTCAATAAAATGATATCAGAAGAGTTTGTGTGTTTATATACTTTTCACCAAAGTCGAATTATGAATTTGTTAAACAGTGGAATAATTGATATTTGATAGGGTTTTCCGCTTCATATTTGAGATTTGAATGTTTATTGTTTGGGGTTTCAGATCTATGCAATTGATTTGAATCTGCTTTTGGCCGAGGCCAAAAGCTTCCTTACTAATTGGTTTATGATCGCCTGCCAGGGGATATGATCGTTTGGCGACGGTTTATGATCGCTCGTTCGGGCATATGCTCGCGTGGCGACGGTTTACGATCGCTCGCTTGGGTTTATGCTCGTTTGCCCAGGGATATGCTCGCGTGGCAACGGTTTATGATCGTTTGCTTGGGTTTATGCTCGCTTGCCCAGGGATATGCTCGCGTGGCGACGGTTTACGATCGTTTGCTTGGGTTTATGCTCGCTTGCCCAGGGATATGCTCGCGTGGCGACGGTTTACGATCGTTCTTCCGGGGATATGCTCGCGCGGCGACGGTTTATGATCGCTTGCCCGGGGATTTGATCGTTCTCCATTTCATCCCACACAAAAACCGCCTACAAGAGGCGGTTTTCTAGTTACAATGTGATATCGCTTAAGAAGTTTTGGATGATGTGGTGCTCGGGTTCGTATGTTTTGATGGTATAGCCTTCTTTTTGTAACCATTCGATAATTTCTGGTAAGGCTTTTGATGTTTGACTGCGGTCATGTAGCAGGACGATAATGTTATGGTCGCCGGATTTGTTGGCTTTATCAACACCGTCACGGACATTTTTGACGATTTTATCAGCTTCTTTGTCGGTATATTTCCAGTCATTGGAGTCGACATCCCAGTCCCACATTTTATAGTCATTTTGGTTGAGCTGCTTTTTCATGGCTGGTGTGACGTGTGGTTTACTGCCGTATGGGACACGGATTAGTTTAGCATCGTTGCCGGTCATTTTGTTGATGAGTTTGGCTCCTTCGTTCATTTCATCGATGAATGATTTTGTGGATTTATATACTTGGTCTTTGTCGTGTGTCATGCTGTGCGTGCCGATGTAGTGGCCGTCGCCGGCAACTGTTTTAACGATTTTTTCGTTGTTTTTCATGTGTTTTCCTAGGAAGAAGAATGTACCTTGGACGTTGTATTTTTTTAGTGTTGCGTTGTTAATTGTTGTGAATTTATTGGGGCCGTCATCAAAGGTCAAGTAAACAGTTGTGGCGGATTTCGTGCTGGGTTTTGTCGGCTTAACTGGTGGTTTGACTTGCTGTTTTTTGTCCAACAATTGTTTAACCTGTTTTTCGTAATCCGCGTGGCTCATATGCTCGTAGTCATCACGATAAATACGCAGCGTCTGTAGTTTTTGGATGTATTCTACTTTGAAGCCCGTTTCTCTGGCGATGTATTTTGCACTGATGTAGAGCGTGCCATTGACGTCGACAATTGGGGACCAATTTAGTTCTACGCCGTCTTTCGATGATAGTTTCGTCGATTCGTCGTAGCTGATTACGATGCCACGTTTACGAAGATAGGTTACGCCTTTTTCTTGTTCTACTGGAATGTAGAGAACTTTTGTGATTTCGCTAAGCGGGACCTTCATATCATTGTCGATGACCCGGACGTCTTTAAAGTCCAATAATCGATCATGAAGCCCTATGTAATGTGTTGGCTCATTTTCTGCGGCCTCACCTATCGTTGTACCGAAAAACACGCTTAAAACTGCCGCCATACAGATTGCCCACATATTTTTCCCCACCTCGATTTCCCCCTTTCCATCCGCTTATTTACCTGCCTTGATCATCGTAAAAGTCTTCCACCAATCAAAGCCGACTTAGTAGATTATGCGAGCGTTTATTAAAAATGCTTTTGTACACAATATTGATAAATGGCCGCTGTCGCTAGGCAATCGCCAATGGCATCGTGGGCGTCATGTTCGAGCTGCAAAAACTCGGTCAATGTCGTCAGTTTGTGGTTCGGAGCTTCGGTGATCTTTTTTCTAGCAAGTTTGACGGTGTCGATGACGATATACTCAGGAATGCTTATGCCATCGATGTTGTCGAGTGTATAAAGGAAACCCATATCAAACGATGCATTGTGAGCAATGATTGGTAAATCTCCAATAAATTCGAGCAGTTCTTCAATTTTTTGCTCGATACTTGGTGCCCATTCGACCATTTCGTTTGAAATGCCTGTGAGTCGTGTAATTACCTCTGGGATATGTCGGAAGGGATTGATGAATGTATTGAACATATCTTTCACTTCATGATTCACATACTTGATGGCGCCAATTTGAATGATTTTATCAGCACCGGCACGCAAACCCGTCGTTTCAAAATCGAGTACAATATAGTCTTCCACTAATTTGGATGATGATTTATATTTCTTATCTTTTGCGGCTCTTCTTGCTCCCCAGTTTTGTTGCTTCGGTTTCTTTTCAAGTAATTCCATTGCTTTTACATTCCAGTTTCCCATGGATTCACTTCCTTTTTCAGGTATTTTAACGTTGTTTAGTAGTAATTCCTCTTAACAGTTGAATACCCTTTTTTTCAGCGCTTAATCTTTATTATTTATCAAAAAAAAAGAAGCTCAGTGAGCCCCTTTTTTTAATTATTAGCTGATAGCGACGAAGTTACCTGCGCCAGTTGCTGTGGAAGTATTGATAACAACGAAGCTACCCGACTGGAATCAGACGGCAGCCTATTTTTTTCGATTTTATCGTATAAGTATATATTTCACGTAATTTCTCCATCCGAATGCTCTCCATTGTTTTTTGGAAGGCAAATCTTTTGGCAATGACATAAATACCCTAGGCGCATTTCCGTAATTTACAAGTGCAGGTTCATAGATAACTACATCTCCAAGTTTAAGACCTTGCGATACGACTGCTCGGGTTTCCCAAGTGAACGGTGTAGCAATACCCACTTGCTCGACACGCCCTTCATTGTCAATTATCCACACAAACGCCGTTTCTTTGTATAAGTCATGAAGCCATTTTTCTTTCACTGAAATGGCATCCAATGCTTCATTAACAATAACGATTGCATTGACATTTGTTCCAAACGGTACCGATTGATCAATAGCATCTCCCAAAATTCGTACTTCATGATACGAAAGTGGGTTCTTCACTTCAGTTTCGTCGAGTACTTTGTAGGCTTGGATCCACTCATTGTCGATTGCAGGTGCCTGGGAAACAGAAAGAACAGTTCCTTCTACCACGTTTTCGACGCCATTCCCTTGGATTAAGACCTGGTCGCCACTTTCAATTTTATGCCACTCGTCATTTTTCGCATATGTGACAATCACTTTTTGAGAGCTAAAAATATCGACTGAAAGCGTGGAACCCGTACGAGTTACTTTAGAAACCACTCCATCAACAGGGCTGATTAGTGCAGGTCTTCCTGGATTTTGCGCTAATTGCGCTTCAACAACTGTTTGCTTTCGTTCGATTTCGGAAAGTTCCTGTTCAGCCGCTGCGATGGCCTGTGCAAATGATCCGTCCTGCTTCACATCTACTTGGACATCAACATTCAGTCCAACTTCTACCTTTGTGTCGGTTGTGTTATCCGACACATTGTCTTTGCGTTTCACATTCGAAGAACTATCCGATTGAGCTTCTTGTCGCTCAGACTCAAGACCCGATAGCATGCTTCGAACGGATGATGTCTGTTGTTGAAGAGCCTCGAGTTCGGCTTCCCATACTGCGCGCTGGCCTTCTGCACGTTCTGTTTGTAGAATGGCGATTTCATCCCCAACTGTCACGGGGTCGCCTTCTTTAACTAGCCATGAATCTACCGTATCGTCATTACCCACATATACTGTATAGGTTTCTTCGGGTGCAACAATGCCTTCTTTTGCAAGTTCCTCCCGGTGATTACTGCTTGTCATACGTTCATAGCGTTCGACATATACTGATTTGGTAATGACGCTTTTATCGGAAAATAGCAGATAAAAATTCACTGCTAAAAATGCACTGATTGCAACAGCGACAGCAATATTCGTCACTTTATTCACTACCAACACCCCCTTCTACAAAGGAATGGAACAAGCTTTCCAGTGGAATAAATCCAACAGCCGCTACTATGAGTGCCATTGCTACGTGGATTCCTATGAGTATCAAGATAAACCTTTTTCGCTCGATTTTGCCAGTATACGCGCGGATAAACCGAGATTGAAGTGCAATGATAAGTGCAGTTGTCACTGTTAGTTGATTGAGGAATAGGATGATAAACCAAGAATCAAGAAATGTAAGCGCAAGCGGTCCAAATGATAGGAACGACACACTTGTTGTTGCACCTTTCATCATAAACACAAGAAGGACAACCGCTTTTTCGAGCAATAGAATACCCGTCACGAGTAGTTGTAAGGGTAATAACTTTTTAAACGGAATTGCCGTCAATAGGCTTAATATGTATGCAAAACCAAAGAAATGAAATGCCATATACATGAGTGCCCATATGAGTGCTCCAACTACCGACACATATCGTGCAATCGTGTAATCAGTTGTGGTCATTGTGGACAGGAGTGCTGTAATTGACTCTGTATTCATTCCCCACAAATCACGAATGGCGAATAAAAGAACACCGAAAAAAGCTACGATTAACACACGTTTTTTGAAGCCGCGCATCCAAGAATTTTCAAGTTGGTTTGCCAACTGATGTGGATTCGTCAAGAAGTGCCAAAACTTAAAGTCAAAAAACATACGGGTAATCCCTTTCTGCTCACTATTGCTGAATTTGATGAAGTCGCCTTAACATCCTGCAGGCGCAATTACGCCGAAGCGTTATTGATCTACTATGATTACTTTAGCAAAAATTGAGAGATTTGCAATGTTTGGATGCTAGTAAACCGTGTTTTTCTTCTATTTTCCTTATTCAATGGAATATAGAAACATATAAAACATGTTTATTAAGTTCACTTTTTGTCCATCCTTCTAAAAGGAAAGCAGCTTAAGTGCGCGACGTCCTGTCGCAACAGCTGCATGACCTACATCCTGTAGGCCCGCGCCTGGAGCTAGACACTATACTAATTCAAAAAAACTATACTTTCTTCTAAAATGGCACGATTCGTTGGGAAATGAATACCGGCTTATTTCCCGGGAAATCGACAAATGGGCAGATAATTATGAATATAGAGGAAACTCATGCATTGACATGGAATGACTTTCTGTTTAGTTTGACAGGTTCCACCATTTTAATTGTGGCTCTTCACTTCATTACGGGACTATATAAGTAGCAGACACATTACAAATAAAATGTATACCTACCTAAACTGAGCGAAGGCGCCTTTCAAGGGGTAGCCGCAGCGAATTCATTGGGATTCTTTATTTCAACATATATAGTTCATTCTAAATAAGTAGTGCCGAATATATATGTAAAATATATATGGAAATTTATACGACCGTGGCAGCTATGTAGGCTTTCGTTTGGATCATCTATAAGGGATAAGGACAATAAAAAAACACCTACCGTTAACCTACAACGACAGGTGTTTGTTAAGTTTGACTTTTCAATTTTGCTGCAGTCCTTCCGTCAGTTCATTGAACATTTGTATGTTGTCTGTTTCGAGTGCAAAATCAATCATGCGTAATCTGTT
This sequence comes from Sporosarcina sp. E16_3, assembly GCF_017347125.1. NCBI lineage: Bacteria > Bacillati > Bacillota > Bacilli > Caryophanales > Caryophanaceae > Sporosarcina > Sporosarcina sp. E16_3. The sequence continues at coordinate 73,392 of NZ_JADPRX010000005.1, read as the reverse complement.
ATCGGCTTCTAGTAGTTCAACGATACCCGCTGCTTCTAGCGTTACAACTTCTGGCGTCTCTGCTTCCATTTCCAGCCCCATCGTTCCTTCAAGAATAGTCGTCAAATGGATATGAAGATCCGAGATAAGGAGCAATTGGTAGAGCGGTAATCGAATAAATCGGCTCCCCCGTTGGAAAACAAATACTTCCCCGAGGTTTTCAACTTGCAAACTCTTGGTATTAATGACGATTTCTTTTCCCTCTGATGGGATGAATTGAAATACGTCCCCCCCTTTAAGAATGGAAAAGTATTGATAAGCAAACACTAGTCGGAGATGAAAATCTTCTTGACTCGTGAAAAATGGAGTCATTCGTTGAACTGATAGCATCTTTCTCCCTCCCAATATTGAATATTCTGATTGTTATTAGTTTATCACAACTGTAGCTAGTTTGTGAACAGTTTCAACAAATTATTATTATAGTATGCTAATCATCTATATTTGTTACTGAAAAGCATAATTCCTTTTTGGCCTTTCCATTACAAATGACATCTTTCTTGGTTCAAAATTCAATTGTAGTGATGATAACCATTCATTTACATCTCGAGGACAAACCCTGTTTCTCATGAATACAATTTTGTTATGCCTAAAGTCGAGCATCACAAACTGAAATTCCATCATGCCGAATGCCACCGAACGAAAATACAATTTACGTTCCACCGGTTCATAGATGATATGATTAATGGTGCGCGTACTCGTGCATGATAACGGAGTGATACTTTCTTGAAATTCTTTTTTATAATAAAACTGAGACTCCAAATTAGGTACATATAGAACAAGTTTCTCCAATTCCTCACCCCTTCTTCAATTTTTTTAACGAATATGCTCTACTTTGATCCATAAACAAACAAAAGAACAAGATATGGAATAACTTCATTTCCGCTCTCTAGAGAAAAGCGGTATAATAGAAGGAATGCTTTTCTTAGGGAGTGGTCCGATGAATATGACTGTCGAACGTGTATCCTACTTGCACGAAAATGAAATAAATGAATTTATGAATACAATTAAACTTGCCCTACGACCAGATATAGAGTCCAATGCACTGGTAATCAGACGCGCTGTGGCTCTTGTCAGAAATGGTGCCACCAATTCCTATAGATACGCGCCATCTGAAGAAGCAGTAATAGCGACTCTCCTTGGCGTAGATTCAGTAAACGTTCGCCTTTCTTTCAACAACGTGGATGCGAAATGTACGTGCGGATACGCTGGCTGGTGTTCGCACCGGATTGCAGTCGTATTTCATCTTTATTCACAACACCATTCTTTGAGCGATTGGCTCCACGAATGGCGCAGAACTGAATCTGAGCAGATGGCACTATCCATTTCAGAGCGTACCCCAGATGCGTGGATTGACGTCCTGACACGCTTAACTCGACCGCTTCGTATCATTGACATAGCGGAAAATCCAGGAGTATTCATCCATGAATCTTCTATAATTGATCAAAAAGCTACTCCGCTTATTCCGTTTGAATATGAATGGAAACCTCTTTTTGAACTCTATTATCGATTACATGTACTGGATGCCGGATGGACGTATGTAAAAGGTCATCTCGGCGGTGAACCAACTTCCTTTTTCTACGGGAAGTGGTATGTGCAAAACTGGTTAACGGAACAGCTTGGAAAGCTGAATGATAGCGTCAACGCAATCGGTGCAAAACCGAAATTGTTTGAAGCAGATGCTTTCCATGAACGAGTGAAAGATCTCGTTCGTACATTTGCCCTTGGGAATTCTGGACTTTTCCATGAGAGATTCCAGGTCTATCGCCTTTTTTGGCAGCAACTATTTCCGTTTCGAGCCGCTCGGGACACTGAATTAACGATTCTCACGAATGAAAAATCGGAGGAAGCACGCGTTTTCATTGCCTTTTTCCATTTGATTCAAGGAGAGCATGATGAGTTAGCAGAACTTGTTACACATGTGACAGCTGCTAATGTCGCTACATGGCTACCGCTTGCAAAACTAGCGGAAAATAATGATGAAACTGAGGCCCTAGCTATTATTATGCACGCCTTGTTGCCCTTCATCGGCGATTATGTAAGCGAATCGGTTTTACTTTCATCTCGTCCTGCTTTCGTGCGGGACATCGATGGTTTATTCGAAGCGGCAGATTTCTCAGAAGAATTACGCGAAAGCTTGTTTGCTCAATATGGGGAACCCGGCATCGATGTTTATGCTGACTTTTTAGTTGAACGTGAACGGTTCGGCGAATGGGCGGCTCTCATGCATAGATACGGTGTTTCTTATGACGGTGCTGAAGCTGGCGGCTTAAAAGTGGCATTGGCTTCGGATCCATCAGCCGTCTTGCCTTTACTCCATACGTTTGCCATGGGTTTCATCAAAGAAAAGAACCGTCACAGTTATCGGCGTGCCGTTAAATTGTTTAAACAAATGAAAACTGGTTCGAAGAAAAGTGGAAAAGCTGATTTCTGGAATCAATATATCGATACAGTGCGTGAAAAAAACCGCAGACTACGCGCATTGATGGAAGAAATGGAGAAAGGGAATTTGAACTTATGACCGGAACATTCACGTTGAACCGCCTTTTTCGCATGAGCATCCGCTTGATGGAAGACGGACTATTTTCCATCGCCGCTGAAGATAGCAAAGGGGTGACAGTCGCTCCAGATGAGCTCGTTTCCTTCCTGTTCTTCAACAATGAGCGTGCACTGTACGGACTTCTTGCGAATATGGATGACGAAGTTGCTTATTTACAGGCAGACCAATTGCTACAAGTTTTTTCTGTTATGCATCCCTATGTTACGTTCGTAGGACTGACGGATGAAGACGATACTCAGCTTGCTTCCATTCGTGAGGCAACTAGCGCCTGGACAGACCCTAATCTATGGAATTATGCAGAAGTAGCCGGCAATACGATTCGTTTTAACGGTGACAAAGCGGGCATATCAGAAGGGGCTGCAACTGTTATCAGCCAAGCAGTTAGTAGCAAGCTTGCCGCATCTGCTATCAATCCCGATTTGCTAGCCTCACTGCTACCCCATTTACAGATGTATGGCTGGCCAGGCGAATCCGCTTCCACAATGCCAATCAGTGTTGCTTTCCGCTTAACTGAACCAGAAGCTGAGACAGATACGGAATGGCTTCTTGAAACGGTTATTATCGGTGAACGCGGTGCGCATTGGACGCCTGCCGCCCGGAAAGTGAATGCACCTGCCGCTGATGCCCTCCCGGCTAAATGGAAACCATACGCAGATGACGTTGTGAAAAAGCAATCCGAAATGACATCCTTCCTCGGCTCTGTGGATCTGGCTTCAAGCGAAAGCTTTTTGTCCACACCAATGTCTGATCCGGAAGTACGAACATTTATTAAAGAGGATCTTCCGCTACTGCAATCGTTCGGCTATCCGGTCATCCTGCCTGCATGGTTGAAATCAGTGACAGAATCGAAAATGCGTATTCGAACGAACGCGGGTATACAATCGTATAAATCGGCTACTGGCTTGGATGAAGTGCTATCTTTCGATTGGAATTTCTCACTTGCTGGTAACCCAATTGACCGAGATTCATTCCGTAAGCTCGTCGATGAAAATCGTGAATACATCCGCTCTGGTGACGAATGGTTCCATATCGACCCCCTTTGGCTCAGAAAAATTCGTGATCTAATGGATCGCGCGGATGCCGGTGAGTGGACGGTTAAAGACCTACTCTTCCAAGACGTGCCGGAAGAGATTGTTCCTCTTGAAGAGGATGAAGATATCGATGACCCACTTTTTGCTTTCACGATGCACCAATCACTTCGGGGCTATATGGAAATGCTGGCCGACAAAAAAGGACTTCCTACAGCTGGTATTTCAAAAGATTTAGTTGCTGAACTTCGGCCATACCAGGAAGACGGCTATAACTGGCTTATCTTTTTGCGTGATAATCATTTTGGCGCATGCCTTGCCGATGATATGGGATTAGGTAAGACCATTCAGCTCATTACCTATTTACTGAATATCCACGCGAGACCTGATACAGATTCACCGTCACTTATCGTTTGTCCGACAAGTGTTCTTGGAAACTGGCAGAAAGAGATTGAACGGTTTGCACCGATACTTTCTGTCTATACACATTACGGACCGCTGCGTGCAAAAGACGAAAGCTTTAAAGAACTAATGGCCCAACTGAAGCCAGACGTAGTTCTTACAACATACGGTACTGCTTCACAGGATGGCGAGATGCTAGCAGAAACGGAATTTGCCAGCATTACACTCGACGAAGCGCAAAACATTAAGAACATGCAAACAAAACAGTCCCGTGTCATCCGAAAACTACGCGGCAAGCACCATATCGCACTAACCGGTACACCGATTGAGAACCGGTTATCAGAGCTGTGGGCGATTTTCGACTTTATCCACAAAGGGTATTTCGGCAGTTTCCGCAAGTTCACGGATAACTTCATCATCCCGATTGAACGTGATGACTCTGAAGCGGATAAGCGGAAGCTACGAGCAAAAATTCGTCCATTCCTGTTACGCAGAACGAAGAGTGATCCTGATTTACAGCTCAATCTTCCGCAAAAACTTGAGCAAAATGAATATTGTCCTTTAACGACTGAACAAGCTGCCTTATATGAAAGTTTCCTTGAAGAAACGAAATTCAAGTTGCAGACACTTACCGGTTTTGAAAAGAAGGGCCTAATTTTAAAAATGCTTAGCCGATTAAAACAACTCTGTAACCATCCAGCCTTATTCTTGAAAGAGCCGCCCGCTTCAGCAACACAATTGCTATCTAGATCCAATAAACTAGACCTAATTGTGTCAATGGCAGCTGAAATCGCTTCTAATAAGGAGCAATGCCTGATTTTCACGCAATACATTGGCATGGGGCAACTAATCCGGCAATGTTTGTCTGAACTTCATGGAATCGATGTGCCATTCTTGACGGGTAGTATGCCAAAAGGGCAACGTGACCGGCTTGTCGAGGCTTTCCAAGAAGGCGAATTCCCTATTTTCATCTTATCGTTAAAAGCAGGCGGAACTGGATTGAACTTAACTGGCGCAAACCACGTATTGCATGCTGATAGATGGTGGAATCCTGCCGTCGAAAATCAGGCTACTGACCGTGCATATCGCATAGGCCAGACGAAATTCGTCCACGTCCATAAGTTTGTGACGATTGGAACGATTGAAGAAAAAATCGACAAGATGCTTGTCGAGAAAGCCGCATTGTCCGCGGATCTTATTCAATCAAGTCAATGGCTGTCCGATTTATCCGATTCGGAACTGGACGATTTGTTATCGTTTGACAACTAAATTTATGTTTATAGAAGACTCCAGAGCCGTCAGTGGCACTGGGGTCTTCTTACTTGCCATTGTCGAATCCCCTTACACACGTTTAGCAAGCGGAATAATATGTACAGCTCCGAGTTTTTTCTTCCTTTCTAGGTCCTCAATTCGATTCAGGCGATTGTTCTGATTGGCTACAATACTGATTAATTGTTCGATTTGCATTTCCATCCGTTTCACATCCTTTTCAATTGTAGTCATGTTCCGCACCCCCTTCTTTTCCTAATCCGCTTGTGTGGATCCCGTTGACGGAAGCAGTCTCCGTTCCCGGGATCCTCATTTGCGTTTTTTGACGTAAGATATCCGACCCCATCGGATATTAGCGATACATTACCCATATTTTCCGCGCGAACAGATGCCCCTGAGCATCTGTTCGCAATACTTTTATCTCACTCAAACCGAACATGGGCAGAACCCCTTCTGTTGACATGTTCGGACATTTCTATTCCTCACATTTGCTTACTACCTATCCATTTTCAGTTGTCGGTACGGCCCCGGTTCGTCGTCCGGCTGGCGGGTCCACTCCTTTTCTCTACAATTCCCCGGCTTTTTATGTATCTTTGAGCCTGGTTAAAAAATCGGTAATCCTTCTGTTTCACGGTTGGGCAGATTGAAATGCTCAGCATCGCTTTTTTCCTTTGTCGGTAGCGCCATGCTACCTACCTGTTCACTATACAAGTTATCATTGGTGCGTTGTTTCGTTAATATGAATCGTATATCCTCCCCAATCACCTCTGTAACATAGACTCTACTCTTGTCTTCACGTTCGTAGGACCTAGACTGAATGCGCCCGCCAACGCCGATCAAAGATCCTTTACCGCAATGTTTGGCGGTATTCTCCGCCGCCTTTCCCCACAGCGTACATAGTACAAAGTCTGTCTCCACTTCTCCTTTTTGGCTTTTAAAATTGCGGTTCACGGCAAGTACAAAGCTTGTTTGCACCCTTCCTTCAGATACCCTTCTCAGAATTGGATCTTTTGTGATACGTCCAACCAGCGCAACTTGATTCAATCAATTTCCTCCTCTCTCGTTTATTAATTTCATCTTACTTGATTCGTTCAAATTTATGCAATATCACATATTTCAATTTTCAGTCTATTTTCCGCTATAAAACCCCTACTTCGGCTATCTATAAAATTGTATTTTTCAACACAAATCGCGTAACCGTAGGCCGTATTTGAATTTATCCAAATCACGGATAATTTAATTTTTGAATGTTTTAAGTTGGTCGCTGAAATTTCTGCCTATGGTATAATAAAAGGAAAAGATTGAGGTGGATACCGATGAAAACATTCAAAATGTTGTCTGTCGGAATATTACACGAAGAGCGCATGCAGGATTTCCCTCTTATCGACGGAATAATAATCAACCAAGAAAACAGTCACCGTATGTGGATATTGGAGATGTTCATTGATAAGGGACATCAATCCACCTTTGAAAAGTGGATGGCTGATGAAAAATTACTGGAAGCGAAAGTTGTTATTTCTTATCCTGAAAATGAGCCAGCTGCTTTCCGCGTTGCTGTCAAAGGAGTAAAGCTGATTGGCGATAATGTCTCCGTCTTAATGAAAGGCCGCTTAAAACGAGCACGCTCACAGTATGCAGAACAGCTGTTAGAAGAATTGATTGACGAGGGAATGGGTGGCGCTGATTTGCTGCAGCGGTTCGAGTCTGATATGCGATCACGCCCACGTTTGAAGAAGGATAAAGAAAAACAGGATGAATGATTTCCCGCTGCCTAGATTACAGTGGCCTACAGGATGTAGTTCACGCAGTCGTTTCCGCAGGACGCGGCGACTTTAGACTACCTTCCTTTTGTGACGCACTTAAGCTGCGTTCCTTGAACAGGCGCTTCCGCTTTTGCAAATAAAAAAACCGCCTCTAATGTTACGAGGCGGTTTTCGCGCGGCTTGCGGTTAACGATTGTTTCCGTTCATTTTGTTCTGATCGAGATTTTTGTCGATGATGACTTCGTTCGGTGTATTCGTTTTTTCATCAATAATGACTCCTTCATTCGGAGTTGTTACATTTCCATTATTAATGACTCCGTTGTCCACACCAGTGCCTCTCTCGTTCTCGAGACCATCCATATTCGGTCCAGTTTGCCCATTTTTCACATCAGGCGTTAAGTCCCTCGTTCGATCCTCCACTTTTTCCATTGGAGTTTCGTTGTTCTTTGGTACCGTACCGTTGTTTGCACAAGCTGTAAGTACGAGTCCTGACATAAGAACAAGTGGTATCGCTTTTTTGAACATGAATAGATTCCTCCTCTCCACAAGCCGTCTATCACACAAACCTGTATGATACTTCGTAGCTTTGCCCGAAACGAGGAAACTATCCATTTTTCTTTTTTACGCTTCTAAATATTTTTTAAGCAATGTGTCAATGTATACCGCTTCAGCTTTACAGTCATACTCAAAATGCGTATCAAGTTCTTCCTGCATACTTTGGATTGCCACAATCTGTTCTTCAGATGGCGGTTCACTGAGGATACGGGCGATGATTTCATTGATACGCTGCGCTAGATCTTCATGGAATTCTGGATCAATTTTCATCTCTTCTGGAATTGTTGAATACCAAAGCGCTTTTACAGTAATATATTCACGCCAGCTGGCGATATAATCATCGATACTGAAATTTTCACCGGACCATTCAATATCGCTCATGTATTGTTCGAAGGTCTGTGTGATGGACCTCGTAATGCTACTTTTTAAATTTGGAGAAAGATCTTTAAACATACTGATTTGTTACCTCCCACTTTAGAAGTGCATTGTAACCGCACCGTAATGACCATTGTAACTAATTTTCAAGGCGTTCGCAAATTTAATTCCCATTTTTTGAAACAATAGGACCTAGGGCAAACGTGATTTCTGTTTCACATGCTATTTCTCCGTCAACCGTTGCGATGGCTTTTCCTTTACCTATCGTACCGCGAAGTCGTGTGATTTCCACTTCCAGTTTTAGCGTATCGCCTGGCGTCACTTGCCGTTTGAAGCGACAATTGTCAATACCAGCAAAAAAGGCAAGACGTCCTTTATTTTCTTCTTTTTGCAATAGGGCGACGGCACCGACTTGCGCAAGTGCTTCCACAATAAGTACGCCTGGCATAACCGGATAGCCTGGGAAATGTCCGTTGAAGAAATCTTCATTGATTGTCACATTTTTTATACCAACTGCTCGTTTTCCTTCTTCGACCTCAAGAATTCGATCTACCATAAGAAATGGGTAACGGTGCGGCAAAATCGCCTGTATCTGTTCTGCTGTTAGCATAGCCATCCTCCTGACATTTCACTATTTTTCCCATAAAGATAAAAGAGTCTTTTACAACTCTTTCCCATTAATGATATCCATAATATGCATCCATGTTTCTTTCTTAAAGACATCACTCGAATCCCCATCGCCAATACTGCTGTAGCCTACCAAGGCCCCAAGATAAGCTGCCCCAGCTAGAAGCAAGAGAACAAGTATCACACGAAGCCAAATTGGAAGGATACGAATTTGGACCCATAATTGCCTTTTCGGTGGAGTATCCGCTGCCGACTTATTTTGCCGTCCGCGTTCTTTACGAGTAGACCTAATTAAAGGCGGGGCGCTATCCTTTTTCGTTGACTCATTCGAATTCAAGTCGTTTCTTTTTTCATCTGTCATATTCAGTACTCCCTAATTGTCCAGTCTTCAGATATCTACCGGTTGCAGGTAGACTACCCTCTTCGCCTGTCTCATACACTTCAGAGCCGAACGATACTATTTTATTAATTACTTATCGAATGCCGTTAATCAGACCGAGCATCTGGTCCGCAAGTGTCACTGCCCGCGCATTAAATTGATAATTACGCTGCACACTAATAAGATCCGTCATCTCTTTCTGTGAGTTGACGTTAGACGCTTCGAGCGCCTGACCTTCCATTCCTATTACATTTCGTGCAGCACCTTGCAGCTCAGTTAAAACCTGTTGTTGTGTGACACCAAGATCTGCCAAGTTTTCAGGCAATGCAAAGTTTGTTGCGGATAAACGCTGCATCAAGTTGGGTCGTTCCATCACTGTCACAGCAAGTTCAATCGTTTGCGTTGTCCCGTCTGCGTTTGTCAGTTGCAAATTCCCACCTGATTTTACTGTGTAATTTTTGACATTATCGGAAAATGTGACTGGCAATCCCGCACTGTTTGCAACGGGATAGCCATCACCATTAACAAGCATCACTTGTCCGTTTGCTACTGGAGAAACGTAGAAATTCCCTTGACGTGTATAGACAGTTTGCTCCCCACCACCGTCAGGCATGAGTACGTTGAAATACTGTTTTGGTGTCGTCAGTGCAAAATCAAGTTCACGGCCCGTCATTTGCAATGAACCCGCTTTCCAATTCATCTGTGATTGACCAAGTACAGCTCCCGACCCGTAGCGGATACCGATGGGTGATTGACGCGGCGCAGTGTCTGCTTTGTCATTATTGAATTGTTGTACCAACATTTCTTGGAATTTAGCATCGCTCGCTTTATAGCCATGCGTCGAAATGTTCGCGAGATTATTCCCAATTATATCCATTTGACTTTGCAATTGACTCAGTGTATTTGTTGCTGTCGTCATTGTGCGTATCATGCATACCGGCTCCTTTCGAATGGCGTGTCATTAGTTGACGCGACCGACTTCTGTTACCGCTTTTTCCATGCTGCGGTCATAGGCTTGAAGTATTTTTTGATTGGCCTCGAATGCACGGTACGCAGTAAGCATGTCCGTCATCGTTCGTGCTGCATCGACGTTGGAACCTTCGAGATAACCTTGCTGCATCGAATAAGTGACGCCTGCCATGCCGTTTGCAGCTGTAAGGTTTTCGCCGCCTTCTGTCACGAACATGCCATCTCCTTGCTTGAGAAGCATGTCAGGGCGCTGAGCGAATGAAATACCGAGTGTTGCGACGGCCGTGTTGCCTTCCATAATTACACCTTCATCCGTTACACGGAAATCATCATTTTGCAAGGCAATCCGTTGCCCGTTATTATCAAGAACATAGGCGCCACCTGCACTGGTCAAAAATCCACTTGGATCAAGTGTGAAGCTGCCGTTCTTCGTATATTGTTCGCTTCCACCTTCATTTTCAAGTCTAAAGAAGATGGCACCTTGAGTTCCTGTTTCTACATCAATCGGTAAGCGGCCGTCAACCAGTGCGATATCGGTCGTCAGCTCAGTTTCGCGCAATTGTCCCTGCGTGAATAATGGCAGCGTCTCCTGCATGTAAACACCCGTCGAAACTGAACCTACTGGAGATAAACCCTTCATTTGAAAGCCGTTTTCTGTTGGTATTTTTGCCGTGTTAATACTCGACATATACATTTCTGGAAATGAACGAATCACGGATTGCTCTGCCTTGTAGCCTGGCGTGTTGGCATTGGCCATATTATTCGCCAGCATTTCAGTTCTGCGTTGCTGTGCAATCATCCCTGAGCCGACTGTGTAAAATCCACGGAACATATGTCCACCTCCTCGTCCTTCAAAATTGCTGTTGGTAACGATTCCTAACGATTCGAGATCTTGTCCATATTCTCCAATAAAATGCCTGTCCCAATTGCAACACAATCGAGTGGATTATCTGAAATGAATACAGGTACTTTCAATTCATCAGCGAGTAATTGGTCGATGCCGTGCAATAACGCACCGCCCCCAGTAAGAAATACGCCACGATCGATAATGTCAGCAGACAATTCAGGGGGTGTTTTTTCTAGGACACTTTTCGCTGCATGCACAATCATATAGACTGATTCTTTCAGTGCTATAGCGATTTCATCTGAATGGATTGTAACTGTGCGGGGAAGTCCCGAAACCATGTCACGTCCCCTTATGTCCACATGTTCTTTTCGACTGCCTGGGAAAACCGTCCCCACATTGAATTTAATATTTTCTGCTGTCCGTTCTCCGATAAGCAATTTATAATGGTGTTTAATATAGTGTGTAATATCGTTATCAAAAGTATCCCCAGCTACAGTGATAGAACGTGATGTAACGATGTCTCCCATCGATAAAACAGCGACATCCGTTGTACCCCCACCGATATCGACAACCATGTTACCGCTCGGTTGGAAAATATCCATTCCAGCTCCGATTGCTGCAACTTTCGGTTCTTCTTCAAGGTAAATTTTCTTGCCGCCCGATTTTTCAGCTGCTTGTCGAATGGCTTTCTGTTCGACGCTCGTAATATTTGTTGGACAACAGATAAGTATTCTAGGTTTTGATAAAAACCCTTTAACATCCAATTTATTAATGAAGTGACTAAGCATAGCTTCCGTTACGTCAAAATCAGCGATAACCCCGTCTTTCATAGGTCTAATCGCAATGATATTGGCGGGTGTCCTACCAACCATTTGTCTTGCTTCTTCTCCGACTGCCAGTACTTTATTCGTATTTTTATCAATCGCCACTACTGAGGGTTCGTTTAGAACAATTCCTTTTCCCTTAACGTGTATTAAAACGTTGGCCGTTCCGAGGTCGATCCCAATATCTTTTGCAAACATTGTTTCAGTTTCCCCTTCCACCCGTATCATTGGATATTCCCGTGTATGTATATGCTTCTAACTAATCATTTTACCATAGTTAACTGGCAATGAATATACTTTAGAACTGATTTGAGGGAAAGAACTACTAGAAAAGCGGAAGGCGCCGCCCAGACGCGACAGGCACTTCAGACTTCAAGAAAAAGGCGTTCTTTGCCTTTATCTTGAAGTCTGAAGTGACCCAAGCGTTTGGCGCCTGGAGCCTAGACAACATGAAAAGCGGATGCGCCTGGTCTGAGGAACGCAGCTTAAGTGCGCCACTTCCTGTGGCAATAGCTGCGTGACCTACATCCTGTAGGCCCGCGGCAGGCATAAGACGGCCTGACTTATGACCCTAGCCTCTAGGCGCTGAAGCCTAGACAACACGAAAAAGGCGTATCGCAACGAGTCTGCGATACGCCTTTCATCCCTAACTGGTTCCTACTTTTTTCGTTTCGTTCATCCATTTTACCCTAGTCGCCTCGCCGCCCCGTAAATGTCTGACAGACTTATGATAGGCAAGTATCTTTGCGACTTCTTCAGACAGTGCCACATCGACGTTAGGCAAACGTTCTGTCAAATCTTTGTGGACCGTGCTTTTCGAATAGCCTGTCGCTTTTGCTAACGCCCGTACGGTAAGTCCAGTTTCCAGCAACATTTTTCCGAGGCGCACGCATCGCCTCCGTATTTGCTCGTGCACGCCCTCTTCCTTTCGTATCAGGTCCGTATCTTCCTCTATCTTATGCGATTAATAGGCTTGATATGCGGGCGGGCGTTGAGGCAACGGTTGTTTAGTTGGCGTGCGGTTATGATCGGTTTTATCAAAAAAAAAAGCCACTCCGGATTGATTCGGAAATGGCTTGGAACGTACGTTTTTAAAATGCAAGATATGTGCGCGGATTGACGGCTACTTCATCTTTTTGTACTTCGAAATTAAGGTGGATACCGACTTTACTATTCCAATCGTTTTCCGCAGCGGTGGCGAGCACTTGACCCTGGTCCACCTCTTCACCTTTTTTAACGAGAATACCTGAGACAGATCGATAGATTGTTTTCAACCCATCAGCATGAGAAAGTATGATTTCATCACCTTTAAATGGGTCTAGCACGACATCCTCCACTGTACCACTTAACGAAGCGACGACTTCGAATGCCTTGCCTTGTACTGAAATAGTTATGCCTGTGTTCGTAACATAATGCTGGTCGAATACTAGCATTGCACTTTCACGCATGGCTGCATCTGCATTTACATCATAATAATCTTGCAGAATGGCCACGTCATCCAGGAGTGCTTCAGCGAATGGGAATTTGAGCGTCTCCTTTGCTGCGTTCGTCTTGATTGTCAATCCCTCTTCAGGGTCCTTCCCTGCAACGTCTGCAAGTCCTGGGGCATCATCTTTCATGAATGCATTATAACCCCAGATCATGCCAACGAAGACGATTGCGATACCGGAATAGACTATTGGCCAAAACCAGCTTTTTGTCTTTGCACTTTTGTTCTTCTGAGAAGGGGCTTTCGGTTTTTCTTCTCGCATTGTCATCACCTCACTCGCTATTATTTGCAAGTGAAGGAGTTTTTAAACATTGGGAATCAAGTAATGTAAACTTTTTTATTTGCGTGCCTGTGTAATAGTGTAAAAGAATATTTTCAGCTGTCCATCCTTTCTGAGCATACGCCTCTGCTCCATATTGACTCATGCCAACGCCGTGGCCATATCCTGTCGTTGTTACATGTACGATTTTATTTGTCACATCAAATGCGATATCAAAGTCCGTTGATGCTAGTCCCAATAATTCACGCACTTCCCTGCCGCTCGCTTGGAATCCAGAAGTTACAACTTTTTGGACACGACCTGTTGGATTGCGCACAAGTTGTAATGATCTGAAGCTATCGGCATCCCACTTGCCGCCGATTGTTTTATTCCATTTTGCAAGCGTCATTTCGGCTGTTCGTTTTACTTTTGCCTCAACGTCCCCCTCCCCGGGACTCTCCACACTTTGTAGATAGGGGATATCATTGCCACTAAAGTTCTGTGCTGTCTCAGTCTTCCCATTAGATGTGGAAAAAAACATCGCCGATATCATTTTGTCTTGATAAACAATGGTATCTCCCACAGTCGCTTCCACTGCTGCTCGCACTTTCTTTTCATTACGCTTAAACTCTTTCCCCCATCGCTCTTTCCGTTTCGCTTCTGAAGAATAGACTTGTGCAGAAACATCAGTAGCAATTGGTTTTTCGCCGTTAGCCGTTGTCTGGAGTGCGTATGTACGGGCCGCAATTGCTTGAGCTTTTAGCGCCTCTTTATGGAACGTGGCAGGCATCTCAGCTGCAACGACCCCTACTACATACTCCTCAAGCGAGATTGGCTTGTCCGAACCGGCAATAGTGATGTCGACGGGGCAGAGTTCTACTTTCTGTTCTCCGGGTTCTTTGACTTTTTCAGGCGCCTGTCTCAATACAAAAGGGATGAAAAATAGGAGTATGATGAATAATGCTGTTAGTAGTTTGTCCATGATTAATTATATGAATCATATTGGGTTTTATTCCTGCTTTTTTGGACATACTAGCAAAAGTGCAGGAGGCCATCTGAGTGCTTACCGTCTTGCCAAAGAAATTACATAAAATGAGATGCGAAAAAGGCCGTAGTCGATTCTCTACAGCCTTTTCCAGATACGTATTGAATTTGATTAAACCAGTTGTGCTGATTTTTCCGTTTGCATTTCCGGTGAAACACGGACGATATCTGCTCCAAGAGCCGCAAGTTTTCCGTGGAAATTTACATATCCGCGGTCAAGATGCTCCAGTTCAGTAACGCGTGTTACGCCTTCCGCTACAAGTCCTGCAAGAATTAGGGCTGCAGCTGCACGAAGATCCGTAGCCGCCACTTCAGCGCCTTGAAGTTTAGATGGTCCTGAAATAATAACCGACCGACCTTCAATTTTAACAGAAGCATTCATACGCCTGAATTCCTCAACGTGCATAAAACGATTTTCAAAAACAGTTTCAGTTAAAATACCAGTGCCCGTCGAAGTTAGCATAAGCGCCATCATTTGGGACTGCATATCTGTCGGGAAGCCTGGATGTGGCATTGTTTTCAAGTCTACGGATTTTAAAGGAAGTTGTGCAGTAACACGAACTCCTTCATCTAAATCTGTAATGACGACGCCCATTTCACCCAATTTGGAAATAAGCGCAGCATTATGCTCAGGTACAGCATTTTCAATGATGACATCGCCACCTGTAATTGCTGCTGCTACCATGAAAGTACCTGTTTCGATACGATCGGGTATAATATGATGAATTGTACCATGTAATTTATTGACGCCTTCGATTCGGATATTGTCCGTACCAGCACCAACAACTTTACCGCCCATTTCATTAATAAAATTGGCAAGGTCTACGATTTCAGGTTCTTTCGCTGCGTTTTCAATGATTGTCGTTCCTATAGCCAATGCCGCTGCAGTCATGATATTTTCAGTCGCACCAACACTTGGGAAATCGAGATAAATCTTAGCACCCTTCAAACCGTTTTCTGCTTTTGCTTCAACGTGTCCGTGGCCAAATGTAATTTCTGCTCCCATCGCTTCGAAGCCTTTTAAATGTTGGTCAATTGGACGTGATCCGATTGCACAACCACCTGGAAGTGCAACGCGTGCGAAGCCATTACGCGCAAGAAGTGGACCCATGACAAGAATAGATGCACGCATTTTCCGTACATATTCGAACTGCGCTTCACTTGAAAGCGTACCAGAAGAATCAATAATGACTTCATTCAATTTCGGCGTGTAGTCAACTTTCGCATTTAAACTTTTCAGTACTTGGTTTATTGTCCCAACGTCTGATAGATTTGGAACGTCACGAATTACGTTTACACCTTCAGATGCTAGAAGTGCAGCCGCCAATATTGGTAATACTGCATTTTTAGCGCCTTCGACACGGACGTTTCCCTTAAGAACACGTCCACCGTTGATAATTATTTTATCCAAAACAAGTCCCTCCGACTCCTATGTTGTAGCCAAACATGTTGTAGTTATATATTATTTTTTGCAAAAGATTTATCATCAAAACATATACTATTCTACAGTGCCCTTGCTTTTTAAACAAGTAACGTCTGGTCTATTTTTCCGACTAAGCGCCAAGTAGTTTATACTATGTGCACTAATCCCGTCTTGTGTCAAAATGTCTCCCCGCTTGTCAATTAAGTTCCCCATAATTAGTCATAACAAACCTTATTTAAACACAAATTGATGATTTTCATGTCATCGCCCCGAATACGAAACTCTTCGTTCAGCTTTAGTGGTATTCCTAACGGAAATATACTAAGGCTTTTTTCATATTCGCGGCGACAACAAGTATCTTATTTACTCATCGTACATTTATTGAACCGAAGTTAACAGTTTAGCTGAACATAAACGGAAGTCTTCCCGACCAATAGGATAGCTCTAAAAAGAAATTTGATACTGCCCAACCCATTAAAATACTAAGTAAAATGAACAATAATTGTGCTTGAAAGACACGGTTCTTTTTAATTATTTTTTCTGGCATGATCGCCTGTAGTGCATAAAATGAAATCGCTATAAAAAAAGTATGCGATACAATGGCCAACAGTGGTTGAAATGCTATGATGTCGCCCATTCGACGCCCTCCTTTGTTCATTGAGTTCTAAAAAAACGATTTGGTTCAATTACATTGAAAAGGCGAACAGAAGAATTTTTCCCCCTGTCCGCCAACATCAACAACTCATTTTTTTCTTGTTTCGTAGACATTGATACGATTGAGGGCACGTTTTAAATCCAGTTCCGCCAATTCGTGTTCTCTGCCTTCTTTTTTTGCCCGAAGTGTTTCTTCTGCTTGTTCCGCCGCCTTTTTAGCACGGATGATATCAATAGAAGAAGCCAGTTCTGCACTTTGTGCTAAAACAGTGACAACATCCGGACGGACTTCGATGAAACCGCCATGAACGGCAATTTGTTCCGTCGAATCATCCTTCTGAAGGCGAAGACCACCGATTTGAAGCGGTGCAACCATCGCGATGTGGCCGGGAAGGATCCCGATTTCACCTGTTTCGGTAACTGCGATGATCATGTTCGCTTCAGTTTCAACAACAGGGCCGTCGGGAGTGACGATATTGACTTTAATTGTCTTCATTTGTTCCCCTCCTGGTCCCTTATCAGTAAATACGTTTAGGCTAATTTAATGATAAGGGATTTAAGTCCTGATGAATTAAATTAAACTTCTACACCCATACTTTTCGCTTTTGCAATAACGTCCTCGATGCGACCGACAAGTCGGAATGCATCCTCAGGAAGGTGGTCATACATACCTTTAAGGATGTCGCTGAAGCCTTTGATTGTTTCAGCTACTTGTACGTAAGAACCTTTTTGTCCTGTAAACTGTTCAGCAACGTGGAAGTTTTGTGATAGGAAGTTCTGGATACGACGTGCGCGTCCAACCAACTGCTTATCATCTTCACCAAGCTCATCCATACCTAGGATTGCGATGATATCTTGAAGCTCACGGTAACGCTGAAGTGTCTGCTGCACTTGACGTGCAACTGCGTAATGCTCTTCACCAACGATTTCCGGGCTTAGTGCGCGGGAAGTCGATGCAAGTGGATCCACAGCCGGGTAGATACCCATTTCAGAAAGTTTACGCTCAAGGTTCGTCGTTGCGTCAAGGTGAGCAAACGTCGTAGCAGGAGCCGGGTCAGTATAGTCATCCGCTGGTACATAGATTGCTTGGATAGACGTAACTGAACCAAGGTTTGTAGATGTGATACGTTCCTGAAGCATACCCATTTCCGTTGCCAGTGTTGGTTGGTAACCAACTGCTGATGGCATACGGCCAAGTAGTGCAGAAACTTCAGATCCAGCTTGTGTAAAGCGGAAGATATTATCGATGAATAGAAGAACGTCCGCGCCTTGTTCGTCACGGAAGTATTCTGCCATTGTAAGACCAGTTAAAGCAACACGCATACGTGCGCCAGGCGGCTCGTTCATTTGACCGAATACCATTGCCGTTTTCGTGATAACGCCAGAATCAGTCATTTCGTAGAACAAGTCATTACCTTCACGTGTACGTTCTCCAACGCCTGCGAATACGGAAATACCACCGTGTTCTTGAGCGATGTTGTTGATCAATTCTTGAATAAGAACTGTTTTCCCTACACCGGCACCACCGAAGAGACCGATTTTACCACCTTTAATATAAGGGGCTAGTAAGTCAACAACTTTAATACCTGTTTCAAGAATTTCAACTTCAGTTGAAAGGTTTTCAAATACTGGAGCTAAACGGTGAATTGGGTCGCGGCGTTCTGATGCCGGAACTTCCTCACCAAGGTCGATAATTTCTCCAAGTACGTTAAATACGCGTCCTAATGTAATGTCACCAACTGGGACAGTAATCGCAGAACCCATATCATCAACTACAGAACCACGTTGTAGACCGTCTGTTGAAGACATCGCAATAGTACGTACAGAATCATCCCCGAGGTGTAGCGCGACTTCAAGTGTCAACGTTTCAGGCTCAGCGTTTGGACGTTCAATTTGGACCTTCAGTGCGTTATAGATAGCTGGAAGCTGACCGTCTTCGAACTTGACGTCAACAACCGGACCCATTACTTGAAGAACATGTCCTTTATTCATACTTTTTCCCTCCTGTCTTACTCTTTGCCGTGCAGTGTCCACTCTTATTCAAGAGCAGCGACGCCGCCAACGATCTCCGTAATTTGTTGCGTGATCGCAGCTTGTCGTGCACGGTTGAATGAAAGTGTTAAAGAATCTATCAAATCAGCTGCATTATCAGTAGCAGTTTTCATTGCTGTCATACTGGAAGCATGTTCACTCGCTTTTCCGTCAATTACAGCTCCATAAATAAGGCTTTCCGCGTATTGCGGAAGAAGCACTTCAAGAATTGCTTCGCCTGAAGGCTCAAACTCATATGAAGTAGTAGCGGCAGTCGATGTGATGTCAGTGAGCGGAAGCAATTTCTTTTCCGTCACTTCACTTGCGATGGCAGAAACGAAGTGGTTGTAGTACAAGTACACTTCGTCATACTCGCCTTCTGTGAACATGCCAACAGCACGCTTCGCGATATCTTTTATTTCGTCGAAAGAAGGATGGTCAGATAGACCGATCTTACTTTCAGCTATGTTGAAACCTAGTCTTTCGAAATAGTCGTGGCCTTTTTGTCCGATTGAAATGATGCTCACTTCTTCTTTCGAAGCGTGACGCGTTTCAATCGCACGTTTTGCGATACGTAGGATGTTAGCATTGTAACCCCCAACGAGTCCACGGTCTGATGTAATCACGATATAACCTGTCTTTTTGACCGGTCTACTAATCATCATCGGATGACTCAAGTCACTTGTTCCAGCTGCGATTGAACCTACAACTTCTTGGATTTTCTCCATGTACGGGATGAACGCTTTCGCATTCAGCTCGGCACGGCTTAATTTAGAAGCGGAGACCATTTGCATTGCTTTCGTAATCTGACTTGTCTTTTTCGTCGATTTAATACGGTTTTCTATGTCGCGTAAAGATGCCATTGGCAATTCTCACCACCTTTTGTTTTTTTAATCATTTTGACGCTTTCCGTCAAAGATGATTCCATTGACGTTCTTCGTCAAAATGATTCCAACTAGAATTATTCAGAACGTGCGAAGATCTTCTTGAATGCGTTGAGTGCTGTTGCCATCAATTCATCTGCTGGAAGGTCTTTCGTTGTACGAATATGATCTAAAACGTCAGTGTGGTTAGTTTCAAGCCAGCTTAAAAGTTCTGCTTCGAAACGAAGAATATCTTTGACAGCAATATCGTCAAGGAATCCACGTGTCAATGCGTAAAGAACCATAACCTGTTGCTCAACTTTAAACGGTTTGTTCAAGTCTTGCTTCAAGATTTCAACTGTACGCGCTCCGCGGTCAAGTTTCGCTTGAGTTGCAGAATCAAGGTTTGAGCCAAATTGTGAGAACGCTTCTAGCTCACGGTATGCCGCAAGGTCTAGACGTAGTGTACCCGCAACTTTTTTCATTGCTTTGATTTGCGCTGATCCACCAACACGGGAAACGGAAAGACCGGCGTTAATCGCTGGACGTACACCCGAGAAGAATAGGTCAGATTGAAGGAATATTTGTCCATCAGTAATGGAAATTACGTTCGTTGGAATATAAGCAGAGATATCTCCAGCTTGTGTTTCAACGAATGGCAATGCCGTGATAGAACCTGCACCAAGTGTGTCATTCAACTTCGCTGCGCGTTCAAGTAAACGAGAGTGAAGATAGAAAACATCACCAGGATAAGCTTCACGGCCCGGAGGACGACGAAGTAGCAAAGAAAGTTCACGGTATGCCGCTGCTTGTTTAGATAGATCATCATAAACGATTAGAACGTGCTTACCATCGAACATGAATTCTTCAGCCATTGTTATTCCTGTGTAAGGAGCAAGGTATAGTAATGGTGATGGTTGTGAAGCAGAAGCCGTAACAACGATTGTGTAATCAAGTGCGCCGTTTTTACGAAGTGTTTCAACAACACCACGAACTGTTGATTCTTTTTGTCCGATTGCTACATAAATACAAATCATATCTTGGTCAGCTTGGTTCAAAATTGTATCGATTGCAACTGTCGTTTTACCTGTTTGACGGTCACCGATGATCAATTCACGCTGTCCACGGCCGATTGGTACAAGTGCATCAATCGCTTTAATACCCGTTTGTAGTGGTTCATGAACGGATTTACGCGCCATAACCCCTTGTGCTGGGCTTTCGATTGGACGTGTTTTTGTCGTATTGATCGGACCTAATCCATCAACTGGTTGCCCAAGTGGATTAACAACGCGTCCGATTAATTCTTTTCCGACAGGAACTTCCATAATACGGCCTGTTCGACGTACTTCATCGCCTTCTTTGATGTCTGTGTAAGGCCCTAGGATAACGATACCAACGTTGTTCGCTTCCAAGTTTTGAGCCAGACCCATGACGCCAGTTGAGAACTCTAAAAGTTCCCCAGCCATGACGTTGTCGAGGCCATGAGCACGTGCGATACCGTCACCAATTGCGATAACTGTACCGACTTCGCTCACTTTCATCTCAGATTGATAATTTTCAATCTGCTGTTTTATGAGAACACTGATTTCCTCAGCTTTGATGCTCATGCATGTCACCCCTCAAATTTCAGATTTATGAACCGATAAGATCCCGTTTCAGTCGCTCAAGCTTCGCGCTTACGCTGCTGTCGTAGATAATGTTACCAATTTGAAGACGGATGCCTCCAAGTAAGCTCGGATCGATGATGTTTTCAATTCGCAATGCTGATTTACCAATCTTTTTCGCGAACGCAGTAGAGATAGCTTGGCTTTCATCCACTGTAAGCAGACGTGTAGAATACACTTTCGCGTCAGCGATGCCTGCTGCGTCATTCGCATAAGCGATAAACTCGTTAACAAGGTTTACAACCTCGTCCATGCGTTTTTTGTCGAGCATTAGGAATAATGTATTCAAAATGAGCTGGTTCGCACCTTTGAATAGATCTGCCATAAGCTCTTTCTTTTTTGTTGATTTTAGTCTCGGTGATTGAAGTAATTGACCGAGCTCTTTATTTGTTTGGAAAACTTTTTTCAATTCAATAAGATCTTCTTGAATTGCGCCAGTTTGTCCGTTTTTTTGTGCTAGTTCAAACAATGCTTGTGCATAGCGTTTTGCTACAACCGATTGGCTCATCGCCCTTCGCCTGCCTTCGCAATCGTTTCTTCGATCAATGCGCGATTATCTTCCTCGGAAATTTCTTTACCGAGAACTTTAGACGCTGCAAGGATAGAAAGAGATACGAATTCTCCGCGAACTGCCGCGATAGCTTTGTCTTTTTCAGATGCAATTTCAAGAGTTGCTTCTTCTTTCATACGACCTACTTCTGAACGAGCTGCTGTGATAATTTCGGCACGTTGAGTATCGCCTTGCTTACGGGCATTCTCAACAATCGCCTGAGCGTTAGTACGCGCTTCATTTAACAGGTTACGTTGTTCTTCAAGAATTTTTTGTGATTCTGTACGGCTCTTTTCAGCCGATTCGATTTCATTTGCGATCAACTCAGCACGTTGATCCATGATACCCATAAGTGGGCCCCAAGCAAACTTCTTCAGAAGAAGCATGAGAATCGTGAAAAACGAAAGTGTGACGATAATGTCACCTAGGTTTAGTTTGAGTACGCCGTTCAGACTTGCTAAGAATCCTTGATCGGCTGAATCTGCTGCCAATAGGACGAAGGTATCCAAAAACACGATTGTTTCACTCCCTTCAAGAGCTTATAGTTCACAAATATAGTTAGTTGTACTTTATTTCATAAGTTGTGTTACGCATATTTCTCCATAAAGGAATGGCGAAGGACTTTGTAGTGCGCTCTTCGCCATTTTGTTAATGTTGGTAATTATTATTTGTTCATAACGATGAAAGCTACTACTACTGCGATAATAGGAATCGCCTCAACTAGTGCAACACCGATGAACATTGTTGTTTGAAGAACGCCACGTGCTTCTGGTTGACGCGCGATTCCTTCAACTGTTTTTGAAACGATAAGACCGTTACCGATACCTGCACCAAGTGCTCCAAGACCGATTGCGATTGCCGCTGCTAAAAGACCCATAGTATAATTTCCTCCTAATATTTTCGAGTTTTTTTGTTTGTTCACCCGTTAAACGGGCAGTATATGTTTAATGGTCTGTTTTGACTTTATGCGCCATATAGACCATCGATAACATAACAAAGATGAATGCTTGGATAGCTCCGATAAAGAGCGAGAATCCTTGCCAAGCGAGTGCTGGAACTAGGGCGCCGACAAAGCCGTATACGCTTCCTGCTCCAAGTGTTGCAAGAAGACCTAATAGGACCTCACCTGCATAGATATTACCGTAAAGACGCAGACCAAGTGTCAGCGTATTTGCAAACTCCTCAATGACTTTCAATGGGGCCATAAATGGCATTGGCTTTAAATAGCTATTCCCATATTCTTTGAGGCCTAACAATTTGATACCATAGTAATGCGATAGCACAACGACCATTGCAGCAAGTGTCAACGTAACTGTTGGATCTGCTGTTGGTGATTTCCACCAAAGTTTATGATCGTATTGAATCGAGAATGGTAGTCCGATTACGTTGGCTACGAAAACAAACATTAATAGCGTTATTCCAAGTACATGGAATCGACCGCCTGTTTTCCAGTCCATGTTGTTCTTGATAATACCTTTTACGAAATCCATGATCCATTCCATAAAGTTCTGCATACCCGTAGGTTTCAGCTGCATTTTTCGTGTAGCAAAGAATGCAATAAGGAATACAATCAGGCACGTGATGAAAAGCATTAGGACGTTTGACAAGTTGAATGTCAATCCGAGCCATTCTATCGTCGGATTTTCATGGTTCACGTTTCGTTCACCTCCCTTTCACAATCGGTTTAAGCTTTTTCTACGAAAAAGAAAAGTTCGATGGTAACTCTCTTCTGATAAAAAGAAAAGTTCGATGTTAGCTCTTTTCTACGAAAAAGCTTTAATGGTTTTTTGTACGGAATATAATCCCATCAGCCAATAGCAGGATGTAAGGAATCATAAGCCCGATAACCGAACTAACCAGGTTAAAATGTTCCGGCAGCGAAATCGCGACTGCCGCCGCAGCCACACCGGATGCGAAACGCATCATCGTTCCGAGTGATGCTCTTTTCTTACCCTCCGTAAAAATCTTGTCGAATCTTTCCATTCTACGGACAAGAATCCAAAAATTATACAATCCGAACAGAGATCCGAGAATTAATCCTGCGAAAATCGGTTTCAAATCAGTTAATGCCCAGCCTAGAACGAACAATGCGAGCAAAAAAAAGAGAACTTTCCTTTGCTTTTTATGAATTTCTTGCAATGTTTGCATAGTAGGCGATTCTCCTGATTCGTATTTCCAAATTGTATGGAGTCTTGCAACTTCGATTGAGATAAGGCTTAGTAGCAAGCAAATCACAAGGAAAAGCGGGGTAGTCCCGTTTCGCTGTCCAGCCAGTTATTTGTCCAGTCTAAGCAGGCCGCTTACACTATTCTTGGCGAGACTCTGAAAAGGGTGGAACCGTAAGTTTTGCGAGTATTGTCGAATGGAAGGCAATTCGGCAGATGCTACGTTAAATCGAATGCATGATGCTATTTAAGCCTCTGCACATCCATCAAAAAACGAGAGGATGTTAACAAAGCCTTAACAATCACATTATGTTGCCGTTTCATATATGAAAACCCTATCATTCTTACCCTTTGTAAGCATACAATAGGCATATTTTGATGTCAATTGATTACAGTGAAATTTTTCACAAAGTCTTCACATTGTCAAACATTCGACAAAATTGGATGATTAGTTGACGTATATTAATTGTAATGAGTTGCCCATTAGAGGTTTCCCTCTTTTGGTATGGAGCGACGTGATAGTTTTCGGGGCGGGCCATGACTAACTTGGCAAGAGCCATTACTAACTTCTGGTTTGCCATGACTTCACGGCGGCCCATGACTAACTCGGCAAGAGCCATTACTAACTTCTGGTTTGCCATGACTTCACGGTGGACCCATTACTAACTCGACAAGAGCCATTACTAACTCGACAAGAGCCATTACTAACTTCCGGTTTGCCATGACTTCGCGGCGGTCCCATGACTAACTTGGCAAGAGCCATTACTAATTTCCGGTTTGCCATTACTTCCAATGGCCGTAAAAAAATACGACCGGATTGATCCGGTCGTCGTGCTGGTTGTTACTTTATAGAAGATAGGTACTTTTTCAACGCTTCAACAATTCGCTTGGAAGCTTGACCGTCTCCGTATGGATTGGAGGCTTTTGCCATTCTGCTGTATTCGGCTTCGTCGGTTAAAAGTTCATCCGTCAAAGTGAAGATTTTTTCTTCATCCGTGCCAGCCAGTTTTAGCGTCCCCGCTTCGATACCTTCCGGACGTTCTGTTGTATCACGCAAGACGATAACCGGTTTGCCGAGTGAAGGTGCTTCTTCTTGGATACCACCCGAGTCCGTCAAGATAATGTGTGAACGTGCTGCGAAATTGTGGAAATCAACAACTTCAAGCGGTTCGATTAGATGAATTCGATCGTTGTTGCCAAGAAGTTCATCAGCCACTTCACGCACTGCCGGATTCATGTGAACAGGATAGATAACTTGGATATCATCATGCTTCGCAAGTAACCGATTAATCGCACGGAACATATTGCGCATTGGTTCGCCAAGATTTTCACGACGATGTGCAGTCAGTAAGATTAGCCTGTCGGTTCCGATTTTATCGAGAACTGGATGTGAGTACTCTTCACGCACTGTCGTTTGAAGAGCATCAATCGCGGTATTTCCTGTGATATAGATGCGGTCTTCCGACTTCCCTTCGGCTATTAAATTGCGGGCCGATTGTTCTGTCGGTGAAAAATGAAGGTCAGCAATGACGCCTGTTAGCTGTCGATTCATTTCTTCTGGGTACGGCGAATATTTATCCCACGTACGAAGTCCTGCTTCAACATGTCCAACCGAAACTCGGTTATAAAACGCTGCGAGGCCACCGATGAAAGTTGTCGATGTATCTCCGTGGACAAGTACGATATCGGGTTGTGATTCTTTCATGATGCGGTCAAGTCCTTCGAGTCCGCGTGTTGCAACATCGACTAGTGTTTGCCGATCCTTCATGATATTAAGATCAAAATCTGGTGTGATACCGAATGTGTGAAGCACTTGGTCCAGCATTTCACGATGTTGCGCTGTAACCGTCACAATCGATTCGATGTCGTCCGAATGCTTTTGTAATTCCAACACAAGCGGAGCCATTTTAATAGCTTCCGGCCTTGTACCGAAAATCGTCATCACTTTCCATTTCTTTGTCAAAATCTTCACGCCTTTCAACTCATTTTGTTCCGAATAGACGGTCGCCAGCATCGCCAAGTCCTGGTACGATGTAGCCTTTTTCATCCAATTTTTCATCCATCGCAGCGATATAAATATCCACGTCAGGATGTGCTTCTGTCAATGCTTTCACGCCTTCTGGAGCAGCAATTAGGCACATGAACTTAATGTTTTTCGCACCGCGGCTCTTCAATGATTCGACCGCCGCAATCGCAGATCCGCCCGTTGCAAGCATCGGATCGACAAGAATGAAATCACGTACCTCTACATCAGAAGGTAGTTTTACGTAATATTCGATGGGTTGCAATGTTTCAGGATCACGGTAAAGACCAATATGTCCTACTTTTGCTGCTGGAATTAATTTTAGGATTCCATCTACCATTCCAATACCTGCGCGCAAGATTGGTACGATTCCAAGTTTCTTACCTGCAAGTACGTTCGATTGAGCTTTACAGACAGGCGTTTGGACTTCCACTTCCTGAAGTGGAAGTTCGCGCGTGATTTCGTAAGCCATAAGTGTCGCTACTTCATCGACAAGCTCACGGAATTCTTTCGTTCCTGTCTTGATATCACGTATGTACGTTAGTTTATGTTGGATAAGTGGATGGTCAAAAACATGTATTTTCGGCATTATTATTCGCCCCTTTATTAGAATGTCCTGTTCATTATAACAGATACTTTCCAGTTCAGGCACGCTAGACAACCGACTACTTATATGTCTAACTATTCAGCAAGCAATCGCTCGATTTCTTGTAATGGCATTGGCTTGTAATAATAGAAACCCTGTCCGACTTCACAGCCCATATTATGTAAAATCCCGATATGTCTTTCCTCTTCGATTCCTTCCGCAACTGTTCTCAAATTGAGGTTTTCAGCCAGTTGAATAATTGTTCTGACGACAGCAAGCGTGCCTGGTTCATCGAGCGCACTTATGAAGCTTCGATCAATCTTTAATTCGCAAAGAGGCAATTGAGGCAAATAGCTGAGCGATGAAAAGCCTACGCCAAAATCATCGACAGATATTTCGAACCCTGCTGCATTTAGTGCATGGAAAATTAACTTCGCCTTTTGTAAGTCAACGAGTCCGATACTCTCCGTCATTTCCAACATAATATGCTTGGGTGAAAGGTCATAGTTAGTAGTCAGCCTTATTAATTTCTCGACGAAAGTGCAGTCAAAGAAATGGTGGACAGAAATATTGACGGCCACCTGATACATCTTTTCACCTGACTGTTCCCGTTTCCGCTGCCATTCCATCACTTTTGATAAAACAATAATTTCCAGATCAATGATTTTCCCCATATTTTCAGCGGCGGGGATGAACAGATTTGGTGGAACTGGACCCAATACCGATGAGAACCATCGAGCAAGCGCTTCGAAGCCGATGATTTCTCCATTTTTCAAATTGACTTTTGGCTGAAGATGGACATCTATTTCCTGCGCAAGTAGCGCCTTTGATAATTCGTTGAATATCCTCATTTCTTTTACCGATTCCTCATTGTGCAAACCTCTGTAAAATGACATCGCATTGCCCGGTTTTTTTTTCGAGTCTGACATGGCTATGTCGGCGCGGCGTAACAGTTCCTCTTCACTAGTAAGGTCGCCTTCGGAAAATGAAATACCAATTTTCAATGTGATGAACATTTCTTGTCCTGCGACAATGAATGGCTCCGCAACACTTTTACCTATTTCGACGAGGAAGGTATCTCCATCACCTTCACTACTATCACCAGTCATGGCGAGTGTTGCACTTGAAAAACGCCCGATATAATTCGTTTTTTCATTCCCCACTTGCCCAATCCGTTTACCTAGTTGAATGAACAGTTCATCAGCCGCATCTCTTCCATATAAATCAACAATTTTAGCATATTCGGCCGGTTCAATGACTGCAATAAAATGTTCTCCGCCATCCGAGATATTACGTTTTAGCTGTTCCAAAAATGCATAACGGTTTGGCAAACCAGTTTCTGGATTTGAAAACGAAAGTCTTCGGTACTGTTCCTGTTGTTCGTAATAGGATTTTGCCAGTTGAATCAAGGGCGGCAGTTTCTCTAAAAACTGCATTTGGGTTTCAGTAGGTATGCCTGGCTTCCTCATGCAAACCGTGAATACGCCATCAAGGTTCCCCTTACTATCCCGTATCGGTACTGACCAACTTGCGTGGTAATCAAACATCGAGCTTACACTTAATCTCCTAACCCACTCGGGATTGTCCAATATATTTTCAATAATACCCAATTCTTCAGGAATTTCGTCTCCAACGGTTGATGCATTAATCAGCATTTCTCGCAGGAACGATTCAGGGACCGATCCCGCAGCGCCAACAGTCCAGCTACCATTCTTCTCCTTGAAAAGGATGGAGCAAATTGATCCCGCTTGAAAGTACGATTCGATAACATCACATATTTTTTGCAGTAGATCGCCAAGCTCTACTCCAGCATTAATACCAGTAAATATTTTTTCTTGCAGTTTAAGCAAGGATTCATCTTTTTTCCGTTCCGTCACATCAAGAACGAAAGAAGCAGTAAATAAAATATTCCCACTGCTGTCAACTATCGGTTGGATGACGAGTTCATTCCAAAAAGGGGTCCCGTCTTTTTTATAGTTGAGAATTTCTGCATTTGCAGGCATACCACTTCGTAGTTTTTGATCAATTTCACTTATAAGATCCATGTCCGTTTCTTCGCCATGCAAAAAACTCAGATTTCGCCCTACTACTTCTTCAGATGAAAAACCCGTTATAGCTGTGAATACTTCATTGACAAAAATGACGGGATCATCACCCGCACCTGGATCCGTTACGATGAAACCTGTCTGAAAACGGCTCCCAAACCGTTGGAGCCACCTGATCAAGGTTTTCTTTTCCTCAGAAACTTTAGTACTTATTTGAGGATTGTTCATAGTAGTTCTCCCCCTATAATTACAGCTAACAGATAAACCAAAAAAACAAGCCGCCATCCATAGTGATAGCGGCTTATTTCTTTAGATATTATGCATATAGCGGAAATTTGTCCGTCAATGCAACAACACGTTGCTGAGCTTCTTTTTTCACAGCTTCGTCTTCATGATTTTTCAGAACTACTGCCATGATTGATGCGATTTCTTTCATCTCTTCTTCCTTAAAGCCGCGTGTTGTAACAGCTGGTGTTCCAAGTCGAATTCCTGAAGTGACAAATGGACTTTCTGTGTCAAATGGAATCGTATTTTTGTTCGTAGTGATGCCGATTTCATCTAATGCGTGCTCTGCAATTTTACCCGTGATTTCAAGTGAACGCAGGTTAAGCAAAACCAAATGGTTATCTGTTCCGCCGGATACAATGTCAACACCTTCAGCTATTAGCGCTTCAGCCAATGCTTTAGCATTACTTTTCACTTGTTGAATATATGTTTTGAATTCCGGTTTTTGTGCTTCGCCAAATGCAACCGCTTTTGCAGCGATAACGTGCATCAATGGTCCACCCTGAACTCCTGGGAAGATTGATTTATCAAGTTTACGACCAAATTCCTCTGTAGAAAGAATAAGACCACCGCGAGGTCCGCGTAATGTTTTATGAGTTGTCGAAGTGACGAAATGTGCATGTGGAACTGGGTTTTGATGTTCGCCGACTGCTACAAGCCCCGCGATATGTGCCATGTCGACGAATAAGTATGCGCCTACTTCATCCGCAATTTCACGGAACTTAGCAAAATCAATTTCACGTGGATAGGCACTTGCACCCGCAACGATCATTTTAGGTTTATGCTCAAGCGCTTTTTGACGGACATCTTCGTAGTCAATAAGCTCATCTTCTTTGCTCACTCCGTAATCTACAAAGTTGTACAATTTGCCCGAGAAGTTAACTGGGCTTCCGTGTGTCAAGTGACCGCCGTGTGAAAGATTCATACCAAGAACTGTGTCTCCAGGCTCAAGTACAGCAAAATAGACAGCCATATTTGCTTGTGCACCAGAGTGCGGCTGAACGTTTGCATATTCCGCGCCGAAGATTTCTTTTACGCGGTCCCGTGCGATATTTTCAACAACGTCAACATGTTCGCAACCACCGTAGTAGCGTTTGCCAGGGTAGCCTTCTGCGTATTTGTTCGTTAGATAAGAACCTTGCGCTTCCATAACTGCTTCTGTTACGAAGTTTTCAGATGCAATCAATTCGATGTTTGACTGTTGACGCTTTTTCTCCGCCATAATCGCTTCGTATACTGCCTCATCTTCACGTTGTACGTTGCCCAATTTGTTCAATTCCATATTCTCATTCCCCTTCATTATCTATTTTATATGTTGCACGTTCTCCACCAATTAACTTCGGCCTTGTTGTTGCGACCGTGACAACTGCATTGCCGATTTTCCCGATTGATGTACGTAAAGGGACAGCAACCCGCTTCAAATGCATGCCGATTAATGTTTGTCCAATATCGATGCCTGCACTGGCGCGAATTTCCTCTACAACTACAGGGTCATTCATATGCTGATAAGCGTAGGCCGACATTGAACCACCCGCATGTATCATTGGGATGACTGAAACTGGCTCAAGCATGAACTTTTCGGCGGCATGTCGTTCAATTGTCAGCGCCCTGTTAATATGTTCACAACCTTGGAATGCAAGAATTAGTTTATGCTTTTCGGCAAAATCTGTTAAGGGTTCGTATAGCGCTTTTCCAATTTCAAGCGCGCCTCCAGTGCCGATTCGTTTGCCGGCAATTTCAGAGGTCGAGCAGCCGATGACGAATATTGTGCCCGGTATAAGGTCTGTCTGTTCAGCCATTTCTGCTAACAGTTGCTCGAGTTGAAGCTTCCATAAATTCAGAGCATCCACTTTATACCCACCTACCTTCCGCTTTTCATGGTGTCTAGCTACAGCAGCCAAATGC
This sequence comes from Sporosarcina sp. E16_3, assembly GCF_017347125.1. Lineage (NCBI taxonomy): Bacteria > Bacillati > Bacillota > Bacilli > Caryophanales > Caryophanaceae > Sporosarcina > Sporosarcina sp. E16_3. Next base: position 42,772 of record NZ_JADPRX010000005.1, on the reverse strand, counting down.
TCGGGTCATAAGTCGTTCCAGCTACGCGGCCAAGTACTCCGCTTGGGCCTGCAGGATGCAGGTCATGCAGTCGTTGCGACACGACGTCGCGAACCTAGACCGCCTTCCTTTTCACGTCTTATGCCTGTCGCATTTATGCAGGCCACTTCCGCTTGGGCCTACAGGATGTAGGTCATGCAGTGGGGAGGGATTGAACTTCATCCCTCCTTGTTGCCAAGGCCAGCACGAAGCTGGTCATGCAGTCGTTGCGACAGGACGTCGCGGTTTTAGACTGCCTTCCTCTTAAGTGGCGCACTTAAGCTGCGTTCCTTTTTTAGTCTTCAAGTTCCATCAATTTGCCAATACGGCGCTCGTGGCGACCACCTTCGAATTTCGTGTTTAGCCAAGCTGTTGCTACTTCCCTTGCGTGTCCTGGTCCGATAACGCGTTCGCCCATCGCAAGGATGTTTGAATCGTTATGCTGCCTAGTCGCTTTCGCGCTAAAGACATCATGGACAAGGGCACAACGGATGCCTTTTACTTTATTCGCCGCAATTGACATGCCAATCCCTGTTCCGCAAATAACAATACCTCGGTCAAATTTACCCGATGCCACTCCATTCGCGACCGGTGCTGCATAGTCCGGATAGTCAACGGACTCATTCGAATCTGGGCCAAAATCTACAAATTCCAACCCGAGTTCTGCCAATAATTTGATTATCTCATGACGAAGATTGTTTCCGCCATGGTCTGAAGAAATCGCGATTTTCACAGGATCCCTCTTTTCTTAATATACACACAACTCATTCTATCATTTTTCGGCAAAAAAAACACAGCCAGATGAAAATTTGGGCTGTGTTTCGTATTTTTATGCTTTGACTCCGGTGGCTGCTTTCGCTTTTCATTATGTCTAGCTACTGCAGCCAGACGCTTGGGTCATAAGGCGGCTCAGCTTTGTGGCCAAGAACGCCACACCGCAGATCCGCCTTATGCCTGTCGCGTCTTAACGGCTGCTTCCGCTTTTCGTTATTTAGTCCGATCAAACCGACTAATAACATTATAAAGGTCTTCAGACTGCCTTTTCAGTTCACTGGCCATCGCATCTGCCTGTTCAATTGACTGAACTTGTTCTTCTGTTGCCGCCCCGACTTCAAGCGCACCAGCGGATGTTTGTTCCGCGATTGCTGCAACTTCTTGTGATTGGCGTGCGGTCGTCTCTATATTTGTCAACTGCAGTTCGACAAATTTTTTAATTTCAACGACGGAATCCGCCATACCATTCACTTTGGATGCCATTGCTTCGACATTTTCACTTGTTTCATTGGCACGATCTGCTTCGGTTGCCGCCGTTTTCACTTGTTGTTCCATTTCCTTCACGACTTTCGTAACGTCTGTCTGGATTGTTGCAACAAGATTTGAAATCCCATTTACGGCTTTGGCACTTTCATCAGCTAGCAAACGCACTTCCTCTGCAACGACTGCAAATCCTTTGCCGTGTTCACCTGCACGCGCAGCCTCGATGGATGCATTCAACGCCAATAAATTCGTCTGTGCCGCAATATTACCAACAAGTTGGACGATTTCACCGATTTTCTGTGCATTATGATCCAGTTGCCTAATTGTGCCAAGTGATAGTTCACTTTGTGAAGACATATTTCGGATGCCATCGACAAGCAAACGGAATACTTCTGTCGTGCGTACAAGTTCCTCAAGCATCTCTTTTGAGCGTCCAGAGGAATCCTCCGCTCTGTTGCTCACTTCAACAGCTAATAGCCGGACATCTTCAATTGCTTCTGCTGTTTCTTGAATCGCGATTGCCGATTCCTCTGCGCCGTGAGCAATTTCCTTGATCGTAGATGCTACGGCATCCGCTTGTCTCGCAGCAGCTCCGGTTTCAACTGACAAATTATCCACTGTACTCGCCGTCTTTTCGTAGTTCATCTCAATTTGCCCGACTATCGCACGCAAATTAAGAACCATATGCTGAAACGCTTCCGCTACTGAACGGATTTCATCAGTCGAGTTTGGCAGTATGATATCCGTACCGATTTCCCCATCCGCAACTTTTTTGGCCGCTTCCTCGAGATTTTGCAATGGTTTCGTTAATATTGTACTGAAGAGTGCTGCTAACACACCTGACCAAAATATTCCCATTCCATACGTCAGCACTGCGAACCAGAACGGTTCAAAGTTCGGGAAAAATTGTGGTTGTACGACATTAATGAATAATGCACTCGTTGTGTAAGTGACAATCGCAAGTATCGTTATAAACAGAATAAGCTTTCTCTTTAATCCGAACTTATTTCCCCTTTTTTCTCTCATCGCTATTCCTCCATCAATTTCTGTTCAAGCACATCGATAATTCCCGACAACTCGTTGAAAACATGCCGATATGTTTCGATATCGCCTCCGTACGGGTCGTTCACATCGCCAGGTAATTCTGGTTTCACAAATCCTTTTAGAGTAAATGTTTTGTATTTCACTTCTGGGTGGGAATGAATGAGATTAGCTTTATGCCCTTCAGTCATTGTTAAAACGACATCCGCCCACTTTAAATCCTCACTTGAAACAACTCTTGAAACAGGCGTGTAAAGCATGTCCGCTTCTTCGATAAGTGTTTTCGCGTTCAGAGAAATCGGCCAGCCGTCTTGTGCATGAACACCCGCTGAACGAACTGACACATTGTCAATCCCCCTAGAACGGAGAATCGCCTCCGCCATCGGGCTTCTGCACGTATTTCCGGTGCAAATCAAATAAATATTCATTCTTATCACCCTCCCACATTAGAATAACCGAGTTTTGCGAATAAAGAAACGACCATTTTCAACTAAAACATGACAATACTCCTATTATTAATAAAGCGAATCCTGCAATTAGCCTTAGGGCTTTCCCATTTTTAAGACCAAGATGTCCCTTTAATAGGAAGGCGGCACAGGAAAAGACGAAGGTAAATAATCCCGATGCGACGATGAAAAGGATTTTATCCATATGAAGCATACCAAATGAAACACTCACTGAAAAGGCATCGACACTTACTGCAAATGCGATTAAAAATGGAGATAGCTGTTTCCCAGTAGAACTACTTTCACCGTCTTGTAGCAACATATGTATACCAATCAAACTGAGCATTACACCAGATAAAATACTGCTCCAAACTGTAAATATATGCGCCGAAAGTTCTCCAGTTATGAATCCGAGAAACGGGAAAACCATATTGAGCAACGTTGTCCAGAGTACTAATACAAATCTACCTTTATTTATATGTAGGAAAGAATAAATCACTAAAACGTCCAAGGTCGTAATGCCAGCCACGAAAACTTCTGTCAAAGTAAAACCTCCCCGAAATCCGCATCAGTCAATCTTATGCGGTGTCCGGGGAGCTCATTCGTGTGGTATTCAGTTCATGTAGTGTTTTCCTTCGGCCGCTTTCATTAATCTGTTCATAACAGCCGCTCCAACTCCAGCCATGTCCGTTTCAACGGCTAGAATAAGATCCGCTTCCGTCAAATCACATTTACGAAGCGCTCCGTATAAATTTGTCGCCATTGCTTCATTGTTACCTGCCAAGCCAATCGCAAAGTACCAATCCGCACCCAAAATTCCCAATTCATCAGGCCCAATCAACGCGACCTTCTTACCTTCAGCGTGAAGTTTTTCAATAGCTGCACGAATTTTATCAGCGTCGTAATTGATGACATAAAGTGGAGCTTCCGGCGCATAGTGCAAATATTTCATCCCGGGGGAACGTGGTGCTTGTTCGCCAGGTGACTTTGTTTCAGAGTTTACAGGACCAATGATGCTCTCAATCATTTCTTGCGTCGTCCCCCCCGGCCGTAAAATAGTGGGCGGAACGGTCGTCATATCCAACACCGTTGACTCGACACCAACACCAGTCTGTCCTCCATCAAGAATGAGTGGAATAAGTCCGTCAAGATCTTTATGTACATGACCCGCTTCAGTTGGACTCGGTTTTCCGCTTCGATTAGCACTTGGTGCTGCGAGCGGTTCACCTAGTGCACGCAGAAGTCCTAATGCAACCGGATGATCCGGCATTCGGATTCCCACCGTCTCAACGCCTGGCGTTACGTTTAGGGCGATGACGCCGACTTTTTTGTGGAAAACAAGCGTAAGCGGGCCAGGCCAAAATGTCTCCATCAGCTTTTCCGCCTCTGCGGAAATTCCTGTTGCATAGTTGAAAACTTGTTCTTTATTACCAATATGTACGATGAGCGGATTGTCTGAGGGTCTTCCTTTTGCTTCGAAGATTTTTTGCACCGCTAACTCATCCGTTGCCAGTGCACCTAAACCGTATACTGTCTCCGTAGGAAACGCGACGACACCGCCATTTTTTAAAATATCCACAGCCTGTTCATAGTTTCTTTTGTTATCCATAAAGTTATCCACCGAAACCACTTTTGTTTCCATAGGCTAATCCCCCACTTATACACATTTTGATCATTCTATCCACAAGGTTTGTTGGTAACTTTATGCGAATAGCCCTTTTATCCACTCCCAGACGAAAAAAGTGACTTTTTGTTCTTCTTCCTCTTTTTTATCCGGGAAACAGATTTTCGGGAACATTGCACACCACCAGTTATCCCCACGCCCACTACCAATTGTCAAAATATAGGCATCATATGTCGCTTGCGGGCTAATAAATAGACCCGAACGCTTCGGCGGAAACAATGCTTCTTTACGTTCGAGCGAAATAGCAGCGCCGTTTGACATAGCGTTAGCAATTTCAAGGATATCGCTTTCGAGTGCCACCAAGTTATCCCCAAGTTCTTTTTTTGTACGCGACTTATTCACTGCATTTTCGATGAGCGGCTGAATTTCATGTTGGATACTTATTTTAATCTGCTGATCGGCAGACGTATCTGAATGGGCAAGTAGCCTGAAACGGATGGTATCCTCTTCTTCTGTCGCCGTCACGAATACCGCTATGAAGGCCTGAATAATGATGAGCATGATGATGAATTCAATATAAGGCAACCATTTTTGACCTATCGTTTTCTTTCTTATAATCTCGTAGTCTGTTAACATGTCTATCCCCTCCTACTCTGCATTGTTGCCAGAGTAGGAGGAATTTATTCACAAGTCTCGCAAAATATCATTCGGTCTTTGCCATTGATATCTTTTACCGTTTCAACTAAGGCTTCTGGGAATGCCTCTTCGAACAACTTATGCACAGCTGGTCCTTGCAGGTAGCCAATTTCGACTGCGATAAGGGAAGGCTTGTTCATAAGTGTAGGCAACGTTTCTGCAAGCTTTCGATAAAAGTAGAGTCCGTCTTCATCCGCAAATAATGCATTATGCGGTTCGTGGTCGAGGACCGTACCAGACATTAAAGCCGCTTCGTCATGCGCGATGTAGGGTGGATTGGATAACACGACGTCCCACTTGTCCTGTGAGATCGGCGCCGTTATATCTCCTTGCAGGAAAGTAATTTCGGCGTCGTTCGCTTTTGCGTTATGTTTCGCGATTGCAAGTGCACCTTCACTGATGTCCGTTGCAGTAACGAGAGCTTCAGGCCATTCTTTTTTGAATGAAATCGCGATTGCGCCGCTACCTGTTCCGATATCTGCTATGGTAATCTTTTTAGTTCCAAAGAGTTTCTGGCTTCGTTCAAGCGCTCCGTAAACGAGCTCTTCTGTTTCTGGGCGCGGTATTAGAACATTTTCATCCACTTTGAAGGTGTAGCCGTAGAAACCTTCTTCACCAATGACATATTGCACAGGTCTTCCTTCGAGCAGTTCGGCGGTTTTATCCCAAAAGTCTTTGTGTTGCTCTCCTGTAAGTTGTTCCTGTACATCTGCAAATAAAGAAGCTCTGGTCTTTTGCGTGACAAATTCCATAAGGAGCTGTGCAGCATGTGGCTCAAGGCCTTGTTGTTCTAATAAAGAAGAAGCCCGCTGGAGAGCTTCATAGATTTTTTCAGTCATTGCGATCCAAACTTTCTAGACGGTATGCCTGTTCTTCCATAATTAGCGCAGCGATGACTTCATCGAGTTTACCTTCAATAATTTGATCGAGTTTCTGGATTGTCAGCCCGATACGGTGATCAGTCACCCTGTTTTGCGGGAAGTTGTATGTGCGAATCCGTTCAGAACGGTCGCCTGTACCGACTGCGGATTTTCTTTTTTCATCATACTCATCTTGGATTTCGCGCGTGAATTTATCGGAAACACGTGCGCGTAATACTTTCATGGCTTTTTCTTTATTCTTAATTTGCGATTTCTCATCTTGAATAGACACGGTAATACCTGTTGGAAGATGCGTCAATCGGACGGCGGACATCGTTGTGTTGACCGACTGACCTCCAGGACCAGATGAGCAGTAGGTATCCGTTCGAATATCTTTTTCATGAATGACAATTTCGATTTCTTCCGCTTCTGGAAGGCACGCGACGGTTGCTGTTGAGGTATGCGTACGCCCGCCGGATTCAGTTTCCGGTACCCGTTGCACGCGGTGTGCCCCGTTTTCAAATTTCAATTTGGAGTAGGCGCCCGTTCCGTTAATCATGAAGATAATTTCTTTGAAGCCACCGAGCTCTGTAGGAGATGAATCCAATACTTCTACTTTCCAGTGGTTCATTTCCGCGAAACGACTGTACATACGGAATAAGCTGCCGGCGAAGAGTGCCGCTTCATCGCCACCTGCCGCGCCCCGGATTTCCATGATGACGTTTTTGTTGTCGTTCGGATCTTTTGGCACAAGCAATATTTTCAGTTTTCCTTCGAATGATTCGATTTGATCTTCAAGGTCGGATACTTCCATTTTGACAAGTTCTTTCATTTCATCGTCAAGATGGTCATTCAGCATTTCTTTGGCACTTTTTAGTTCGGCTTTTGCGTGTTTATAGTCACGGTATGTTTCGACCGTTTCCTGCAAGCCAGACTGCTCCTTCGAATAATCACGAAGTTTTGTAATGTCGCTTACTACCGCGGGATCACTGAGCATTTCATTCAGATGATCATATCGGTCTTCTACTGCTTGTAACCTATCAAACATTGTGGACACCTCTTTTTCAGGACTGTTTTGTACGTTCATTGTACGGGAATTCGCTTGGTAAATACAGTTATTTCACTGATGCCGACGTTCTTGTGAAAGTTGACAACGTTTCGCGCGATGTTCAAAACGTTCTTGTGAAAGTTAACAACGCCACGCCTAAACTAAACAACGTTTGGCGGGGTTCGCAACGGTTCGCGCGATGTTCACAACGTTCTGGCCGAAGTTAACAACCCTACGCCTAAACTAAACAACGTTTGGTGGGGTTCGCAACGGTTCGCGCGGAGTTCACAACGTTCTGGCGGAAGTTAACAACGCAACACTTAAACTAAACAACGTTTGGTGGGGTTCGCAACGGTTCGCGCGATGCTCACAACGTTCTGGCCGAAGTTAACAACGCTACGCCTAAACTAAACAACACTCCCAAGAAACTTAATAACGCTGCACCCGCATCGCTATGCACGAAAAAAACCCGCCCTATTCTGCCGGACGGGCTCGATTGCTGTTATCCCTTTGCAATTGCTACAGCTGTTACGCCTTTTGGTACTTCGTGGTGCTTGCGGCATCTTGGTTCGTACGCTTCTGAAGCGCCAACTAGAATGATGGGATCATCATAGCCCGCAGGCGTGCCATTAATGAGCCGCTGCGTTCGACTTGAGGGCGATCCACACACCGTGCAGACAGCTTGTAATTTGGTAACGTGTTCAGCCACAGCCATTAGACGTGGCATAGGTCCGAATGGTTCGCCACGAAAGTCTTGGTCAAGTCCAGCGACAATTACACGGAATCCACGATTGGCCAATTCCATCACGACGTCGACGATACCCTCGTCAAAAAACTGGGCTTCATCGATTGCGATTACGTCAAAATCATCGGTGACAAACTGTTCAATACGGTTGGAGCTGGCAATCGGATTCGCGATAACAGTTGTCCCATTATGGCTAACAACGGCTTCTTCGCTAAAACGATCATCGATTTCCGGTTTGAATACCGCAATTTTTTGTTTGGCAAACTGCGAACGTCTAATTCGTCGAATCAATTCCTCAGATTTCCCTGAAAACATACTGCCGCAAATGACCTCAATCCAACCGCCCTGCATAGTTACGTACATGGTGAATCTCCTTCCAGTTGCTTCTATATAATTATTTCTTTACATATCATTGGATTATCTATCATACCCTAAAATCAGTTGAATTTAACGTCTTTTATTTCAAGCCTAAATATGTTAGACATGTTTTTCTCCAAAAAGAAATACCCGCCCGGCGCTAGTGCACCTGACGGGTATTGAGAAGATCTTACTCTTCTTCGCGGCCTTCTTCTTTGAGACCATATTTTTTGTTGAAGCGGTCGACACGTCCGTCCGCTTGAGCAAATTTCTGGCGTCCAGTGTAGAATGGGTGGCATTCATTACAAACTTCAATACGAATGTCTTCTCTTACAGAACCTGTTTCAAATGTGTTACCACATGAACAAGTAACAGTTGACACTTTATAAGCTGGGTGAATTGCTGCTTTCATCAATCTCTCTCCTTTCGCCCTGAACCATCTGGAACAGAGTTGTATTATAAGACTGATGCCTTACACGGTCCGTGTTCGTCAACCGCATATGCACGCAGATATTATTTAAGTTACCTTAGAGATTATAACAAGTTTTTTTTGCAGATGCAACTATTTTAATTTCATTGTATAACGCTGCGGCGCTCGGGGATGCCTCCCACCCTAAGCCGAGCAGCTTCGCCGCCAGTCTTAGGGCTTCGGCTACCCCTGTAAGGCGCCTTCGCTGGATTTATATATGAATTCATTTGTTCAAAGTATATAGATCGAAATAAAGAATCCCATTTAATTCGCTTGTTCTAATACATAGAATGAATTAGAAATCCCGCTATTACCGCTGCGCCGCTTTGTGGATGCCTCTCGCGATAAGCCGGAAAGAAAACCGCTTTCAGTCTTATCGCTTCGGCTACCACGAAGTCGCGCCTTCGCTGGATGGTTTATAGTAGAAAGCGCATTTCGTTATCAGGGATGAGATCTTTTACAACCTGCGGTTCCATGAACCTATAGAATGCATTAAACGACAGTCCCAATACATGGAATGAATTAGAAATCCCGCTATTACCGCTGCGCCGCTTTGTGGATGCCTCTCGCTGGATGGTTTATAGTAGAAAGCGCATTTCGTTATCAGGGATGAGATCTTTTACAACCTGTGGTTCCATGAACCTATAGAATGCATTTAAAAACAGTCCCAATACATGGGGTAAGTTAGAATTCCTACTATTATCTCTTCGGTTAGCAATGAAAGACGCCTGCATTGGTTATTTCTTGGAAATGGGCAAACCATAGAATTGGGGGTAGCGCCCGAAATTGTATCTTCGGGCGCATTAAAAAGTGATAGAGAAGAATCTATTCTTTCATTATAAAAAGCAAGCGCACTTTTCCTTTGACCATTATCAGGGAGCGAAGGACAAATAACGGTAACAGGATTACCGAAAAGAGCGCCAATCTTGGTGACGAAGTCACTAAGATTGGCGCTTGTTATGACGGTAATCGTGTAGCGTTCACTTTGTCCAAAGCGAACCGATAATGGGCCAACGATAGACCGCACAGCCTTTATCTTTAAGCATTTCATCTATCAAAGAAATTGAACTCGCTTATAACAACCCTTTGCCATTACGGTGGGCTTTCATTTCGTCATTTAACTTGTCGAAGAACTCTTCGTTTGTTTTTGTCAGACGCAATTTTTTCATGAAACGTTCTGTGAAGTCATGCGAATCGGAAAATGTTTTGCGAATCGCCCATAGCTTTTCAAGTTGGTCTGCAGGAATAAGTAATTCTTCTTTCCTTGTACCCGAGCGGCGGATGTCAAGCGCTGGGAAGATCCGTCGTTCCGCAAGATTACGGTCAAGATGCAACTCCATATTGCCTGTTCCTTTAAATTCTTCATAGATGACTTCATCCATGCGTGAACCTGTGTCGATCAAAGCCGTCGCAAGAATGGTCAAGCTACCGCCTTCTTCGAGATTACGTGCTGCCCCGAAAAATCGTTTTGGACGATGGAATGCAGCCGGATCGATACCGCCTGACAGTGTACGTCCGCTTGACGGAATAACCAGGTTATATGCACGCGCAAGTCGTGTAATGGAATCCATGAGAATGATAACGTCTCGTTTATGTTCTACAAGTCGCATCGCCCGTTCCAATACAAGCTCCGCCACTTTGACGTGGTTTTCCGGTAATTCATCGAAAGTTGAACTGACGACGTCAGCCTTCACGGAGCGTTCGATATCCGTCACTTCTTCTGGTCTTTCATCAATGAGGAGGACGATCAGTTCCGCATCAGGATGATTCAGTGTAATTGAATTCGCAATCTCCTTCAACAGCAATGTTTTCCCTGCTTTTGGCGGAGCGGCGATGAGTCCGCGCTGACCGAAACCAACCGGCGAAATAAGATCCATAATACGTGTCGATAACTTTAATGGATCCGTTTCAAGTTTGATATGACGGTCTGGATAAAGTGGTGTTAGTGCTGGAAAATGCACGCGTTCTCGTGCTACTTCTGGATCTTCTCCATTGACGGCTTCCACTTGCAGAAGGCCATAATAACGTTCTGATTCTTTCGGTGGCCGAACTTTCCCACTTACTTTATCACCGTTTCGAAGATCAAAACGTCGAATTTGTGAAGCGGATATATAGATATCTTCTGAGCTTGGTGAGTAGTTGATTGGACGAAGGAAGCCGTAGCCCTCCGATTGGATAATTTCAAGGACGCCTTCCATAAAGAAGAATCCTTCCTGTTCAGCTCTTGATTTCAATATAGCAAAAATAAGTTCTTTTTTTGTCAGCTTGCTGTAATAAGCAACTTTATATTCTTTTGCATGGGCATATAACTCTTTTAAAATCATATTCTCCAATGCTGATATCGTTAACACTGTCATCTTTTGGCACCACTCTTTAGGTTAATGGGTTAAAGTGAAACTTCAATCAGAAGGGGGTTCCTTATCCCCCACTGATTGTTTAAGGAACTTAGGCTAAGAGCGCCACGTCCTGTGGCAAAGCCTAAGTAACCAACAGGGAGGAATGAACTGCAATTCCTCCTCGTTGGCCCTCACCATTCAGGCTTTTACGGGCAGTTGACCCCGAACTCCACTTGCTTCGGGTTTCCGAGAACCTTGACGCCGGGGTCTTACTGCGCGCTAATGCGGGAAAAATTTTTGAGGTTAATCTAGGAAGGTATTTCATAATGATATATCCTGAAGGTCCCCTTCAAACGAGGGCCCCCCGGATATATACAGGTACTTCCTATACAAGCGAAGATGCCCGGTTTATGGCCGGGCGATGAGCTCTATCAGTCTTGCATGACAAGCAGAGGTTTTTTCTCCATGCTGTGACGGCCTTCAACAAAACGAATTGTGCCGGACTTCGAACGCATAACTAATGAATGCGTTTCACAGTAACCGCCTTTAAATTGTACGCCGCGAAGGAGTTCTCCGTCTGTTACGCCAGTTGCAGCGAATATCGCGTCGTCCCCTTTGACAAGGTCGTCCATGTAAAGTACTTTGTCGACGTCGATTCCCATCTTGATGCAACGTTCGCGTTCAGCATCATTTGAAGGAACGAGTCTACCCTGGATTTCGCCACCAAGGCATTTCAGTCCAACTGCAGCGATAACGCCTTCAGGTGCTCCGCCAAGTCCAAATAAAATGTCTACGCCGGTTTCATCAAAAGCAGTATTGATAGCTGCCGCAACATCACCATCATTGATAAGCTTAATGCGTGCGCCTGAAGCGCGAATTTCTTCGATGATTGCAGCGTGACGTTCCCTGTTAAGAACAGTCGCAACAATGTCACCGATATCTTTGTTTTTAGCTTTAGCAACAGCCATAAGGTTTTCAGTTACGGATGCATCAATATCGATTTTACCAACCGCTTCAGGACCGACAGCAATTTTGTTCATATACATATCTGGTGCGTTCAAGAGATTGCCTTTATCAGCAATTGCAATAACTGCAAGTGCGTTCCAGCCGCCTGCTGCGACAATATTTGTTCCTTCAAGCGGGTCAACAGCGACGTCCACTTCAGGACCATTTCCAGTCCCTAGCTTTTCACCAATATAAAGCATCGGTGCTTCGTCCATTTCCCCTTCACCAATTACGACAATCCCTTGCATCGGAATTGTATCGAATACCGTACGCATTGCTGTTGTTGCAGCGTCGTCCGCCTCGTTTTTCAATCCGCGTCCCATCCAACGTGAAGCTGATACTGCTGCTGCTTCTGTAACACGAACTAATTCCATAGATAAACTACGTTCCATTTGTGTTCCTCCTGGTATACGGTTAGATCCCGTAAGTTTTGGCTCTCTGACTAATTATAGCATAACTTTTTCTAGTGTTGGGTCGTTCATTCGCCCACGGTTGCTTCTTCCGAAATCGATACTTTACGGATATCCGCTCCAATTCCCTGGAGTTTTTCGATAAGTGAACTATACCCGCGCTCGATGTGCTGAATTTCTTGTACTTCAGTCACTCCGTCGGCAATGAGTCCCGCAATAACGAGTGCGGCCCCTGCACGAAGATCCGATGCGCGTACTGTTGCTGCCTGAAGCGGCGTCGGTCCAGCTAGAATTGCTGATCGTCCTTCGACGCGTGCATCAGCATTCATCCTTGTGAGCTCGTCGATATGTTTAAATCTAGCCGAGTAAACCGTATCTGTAATGACGGAAGGTCCAGCTGCTTGCGTTAGCAACACGGAAAATGGCTGTTGAAGATCCGTCGGAAAACCTGGATAGACTAGTGTTTTCACATCGACGGCGTTTAATTTACGCGACTTTGGAATGAAGATTTGTTCTTCACCTTCAACAATATCAACGCCCATTTCGCGAAGTTTCGCTGTAAGCGCCTCAACATGGAATGGGATGACATTTTCGATTGTGACACCATCGCCCGCTGCAGCAGCCATAATCATGAAAGTACCCGCTTCAATTCGATCTGGAATAATCGTGTGCCTTGTGCCATGAAGTTTTTCCACGCCATCTATACGAATGACATTCGTTCCTGCGCCCTTGATTTTCGCACCCATATTGGACAGCAGTGTAGCGACGTCAATGATTTCAGGTTCCTTCGCTGCATTCTCAATTGTCGTACGACCCGTTGCGAGAACTGCTGCAAGCATGATATTAATTGTTGCGCCAACACTGATGACGTCCAAATAGATTTTCGCACCGCGTAATTCTTCAGCGCGCAAATAAATGGCACCGTGTTCGTTGGTCACTTTTGCGCCGAGCGCTTCGAAACCTTTGATATGCTGATCGATTGGTCGTGGCCCCAGATGACAACCACCTGGCAACCCGATGACTGCGTGTTTGAATCTACCAAGCATCGCGCCCATCATATAGTAGGATGCACGAAGCTTCTTCACGTTTCCGTTCGGAAGTGGCATCGATATCATTTCTGTTGGATCAATCGTCATCGTTCCTTTATTAAATTCAACTTTCCCACCGATGTCTTCCAGTAGCGCCTGAAGGGTAACGACATCCGAAATTTCTGGCAGCCCTTCGATTGTAACGGGGGAATCAGCCAGAATTGAAGCAGGGATAAGTGCAACCGCACTATTTTTAGCACCACTCACTTTAATTGACCCTTGCAATGGTTTGCCGCCTGTTATTTTATAAACGTCCATATGACTCTCCTTCGATGCCTTACTTGTTCTTTCTAGTTTCCCAGTCCGCAAGAAATGCTTCGATTCCTTTATCCGTAAGTGGATGCTTGAATAGCTGTGTCAACACATTGAAAGGTGTCGTTGCGATGTCTGCACCACTAAGCGCTGCGTCTGTAATATGCTGTGGGCTGCGGATGGATGCAGCAATAATTTCTGTTTTGATATTGTGGATTGAGAAGATATCTGCAATTGTAGAGACTAACGCCATGCCATCTTGTCCAATGTCATCGAGTCTGCCGAGGAATGGGGAAACATATGTCGCTCCTGCACGTGCTGCAAGAAGTGCCTGATTTGCACTGAAGATAAGTGTTACGTTTGTTTTGATGCCTTCTTGAGAGAAGACCGAGCAAGCTTTCAGTCCTTCAGGTGTCATTGGTAATTTCACTGTAATATTTGGTGCAATTTCCGCCAATTCGCGTCCCTCTTTAATCATGCCGTCCGCATCAAGTGAGATGACTTCTGCACTCACTGAACCTGGGACAAGTGCCGCAATTTCTCGTAATCTATCATGGAAAGGTACATCTTCTTTTGCGACAAGAGAAGGATTTGTTGTAACCCCTGATAGTATGCCCCAAGCGTGCGCTTCTTTGATTTCTTCAAAATTTGCTGTATCGATGAAAAACTTCATGAATAAATTCCCCCTATTAGTATGGATGTAACCCTATATTGAATACATGATGGAAAGTACTTTTCTTCGTAGTTTTTTGCAAAAAAGCTACAAAGAAACCTTAAAAGAAGGAGAATACATCAATGCTGACGTTTCTCCTCTCTCTTTTAGCAATGTATAATTAAGCTTTTTGTGAACTACCGAATTCGCGCATTTTACCGATAACCGTTAATTTGATGGCATCACGCATCGGCGTCAAGAATTTACGTGGATCGTAGGCTTCAGCGTCTGCCGCAAGTTTTTCACGGACAGCTTTTGTACCTTGTATTTGATTTTCTGTATTGACGTTAATTTTAGCCGTTCCGAATGAAATGGATTTTTGAATATCTTTTGTCGGAATACCTGTTCCGCCATGTAGGACAAGTGGTAAATCCGATTGACTTGAGATTTCTTCCATTTCCTTAAAACCGAGGTTTGGCTCGCCTTTATATGGTCCATGGACTGATCCTAGTGCTGGCGCAAGACAGTCGATTCCTGTTTTGTCCACAAGCTCTTTACATTCTGCAGGGTTCGCATAAATGACGCCTTCAGCAATAATATCATCTTCCTGGCCTCCAACGACCCCAAGTTCTGCTTCGACAGAAACTCCCCGTTCATGTGCATAATCAACCACACTTTTCGTAATTTCAATATTTTCCGCAAGTGGTTTCGATGAAGCGTCGATCATAACGGAAGTGAAACCCGCCTCAATTGCTTCTTTACATTTCTCAAAGCTTGAACCATGATCCAGATGAATCGCGACAGGAACTGTGATCTTATAATCGTGCATAAGGCCTTTCACCATGTTGACAACCGTTGTGAAACCGCCCATATAACGTGCCGCGCCTTCAGATACACCAAGGATAACAGGAGATTGTTCTTCTTGTGCCGCCAACAAAATTGCTTGCGTATATTCAAGGTTATTTAAATTAAACTGACCTATTGCGTATCCTTCTTTTTTCCCTTTGATCATCATTTCTTTCATGGAAACAAGTGCCATGCGAATTCCTCCTTAGGATCTTGAAAAGAATAGTGTGATTATTGTATACCACTAATATCATAACAAAAACAGCCAGTGTTTACCACTGCCTGTTTTGTCAGTTTTTGAACATCGCGTTCACTGCATCACGAACTTCATAAATATCAAATGGCTTAGTAAAATATTTCACAGCCCCAGTTTTTAATGCATCTTCCGTTAATTCAATTTCGCCATATGCAGTCATCATGATGACTGGTATCTCTGGCCAGCCCATTTTCAATCTTTTTAAAACCTCTAATCCATCTATGCCTGGCATTTTCATATCAAGCAGGACACAGCCTGGCACTTCTTGTTCCACCGCTCGGAGTGCATCTAATCCATTTGCAGCTAGCGTTGTTTTAAACCCTTCCCGGCGGAACACTTCATCCAACAATAATCGAATTCCCTTTTGATCATCGACAATTAACAGACTCCTCAATCTCCATCCCCTCTTTCTGAAATACCGTGATGTTATACCTACCTTATTTGACAAACTTCCCATATACCCTTCTTTTTTGACAAAACTTTGTCTTTTGCTTTCCAGGACCCTTCTTCCTATAATAAGCTTGAGGTGGTAATTTTGAAAATGTTGACGACACAAATCAGCGGACTTCTTCTACGTATCGCTGGAAACGGTGAAGGGCCTATTGAAGAGACAGCCCGTCTACTCGCGCAGGCAACAATTGGTGAAGGTCGTATCATTATTGCGGGCTTCGGTGAAATGGAGGCAGTAACTGCAACCGCCCTTCACGGTGCGGAACCCCTTAACGGCGCCGTCCGTTATGAGCTTGGAATGGACATTACAACAGCCGACAGGATTTGGTTGTTAACGCGTTCTGCGATGGATGAGCCTGCATTAGAACTTGCACGGCAACTTGCTAGGGACTTCATTCCTTTTGCCGCACTTGCCGCTGAAAAATCAGGTAGCGGCAATGAACTTGAAGATTTAGCCTATACATATCTATCGACTGGGCTTACGCGTGGCTTATTGCCTGGCGACGACGGCGTACGGATTGTTCAGCCGCATGCGCTCAGTGCCTTGTTTGTTTATGAAGCTGTGAAGATTGCGTATGATGAAATGATTTCGGACGAGGATTGAGGATAAGTAAAAGCTGCACATGAGCGGGATTCCCCGTCTATGTGCAGCTTTTTTAGGGTTGTGAGTGTCGGTTTTGCTTGGTCAACCGACATTTATGATCGGTCCAACAGTTTGCAACTGAAACTTTATTCTTTCCCCGCCATTACTGCTCCGATGAATTCACGGAATAGCGGTTGTGGACGTGTTGGGCGTGATGCGAATTCTGGATGGAACGAGACACCTACAAAGAATGGGTGATCTTCCAGCTCGATGATTTCCACCAGTTGGTCATTCGGGCTTATCCCAGACAAAGTCATGCCAGCCGCCTCGAATTGCTCACGGTATTCATTATTAAATTCAAAGCGGTTACGATGGCGTTCGTAGATCAACTCTTCGCCGTAAGCTGCGCGCGCTTTTGTTCCTTCTTTTAATTTACATGGATAGACACCAAGTCTGAAGTAATCTTCCACATTGCCATTGATTTCAGCTGGGCTCTCGATGATTTGATTCGTCGTCTCTTTATCAAATTCAACCGAGTGAGCATCTTTGATTCCCATAACATTGCGTGCGTATTCAACTGCAGCCAATTGCATGCCTAGGCTGATTCCGAAAAATGGTACGCGATTTGTACGTGCATATGTGATTGCTGCAATTTTACCGTCAATCCCGCGGCTTCCAAAACCAGCTGGAACAAGGATTCCGTCAACATCCGATAATAATTCAGCTGCATTCTGTGCTGTCACATCTTCCGAAGAAATCCACTTTATTTCTATTTCCGCGTCGAAACCGTAACCTGCGTGACGAAGTGCTTCAACTGCAGAGATATAAGCATCTTGCATTTCTACATACTTCCCTACAAGTCCGATGCGCACTTTTTTCGATAGGGATTTCACTTGGTTTACTAGTGCTTTTATCTCCGTCATATCTGGTTCTATTGTGTCCAGTTCCAGGAAATCTACGACGATTTTGTCCATATTCTGTTCATGCAATCTAAGTGGCACTTCGTATAGTGTCTCCGCGTCAAGCGCTTCAATCACTTCTTCCGATTTAATATTACAGAACAATGCAATCTTATCTTTCATCTCTTGAGGCACTGGATATTCGCTGCGTAAAACGATCATATTTGGCTGAATACCAAGGCTTCGAAGTTCTTTAACACTGTGCTGTGTTGGTTTTGTCTTCATCTCGCCTGCTGCATGTAAGTAAGGAATAAGTGTGTTATGGATGTACATAACATCGCTTTTCCCAAGATCCGTTTTCATCTGACGAAGTGCTTCAAGATAAGGAAGAGATTCAATATCGCCGACACTGCCACCAATTTCTGTAATAACGACGTCTGCGTTCGTCTCTTTTCCAGCGCGTTTAATCAGGCCTTTGATTTCATTTGTAATATGAGGGATGACTTGAACTGTCGCTCCATTGTATTCACCACGACGTTCTTTTTTCAGTACAGATGAATACACTTTCCCCATAGTAACGTTCGAGAACTTGTTCAATTTGATGTCGATAAAACGCTCATAATGGCCAAGGTCTAGATCCGTTTCTGCCCCATCTTCTGTAACGAAGACCTCGCCATGTTGTAAAGGACTCATCATCCTTGGGTCAACGTTAATGTATGGATCGAACTTTTGGATTGTCACCTGAAGTCCTCGAGATTTTAATAGTCGTCCAAGTGATGCCGCGTTGATTCCTTTACCTAGTGATGAGACAACACCACCGGTTACGAAAATATACTTCGTCATGTTTTATTCCTCCATTCGCCTATTTCGTTCTAGCTTAAATCAAATTCGCCTTGGCGTATTTGAGTCCAAATCAAGTAAGGGAGTTAGCCTAAATGCGTCGCTTCCTTGCGACAACAGCTAACCAACCTGCATCACGCAGGCCGTGAGCCAACTCAATTCATTCCTATCAAAATCTGTGACATCCGCGGACCTACAGGATTGTAGGTCATGCAACCTTTGCCGCAGGACGCGGCGTACTTAGGTTGCCTTCCATTATTCAGCAGGGGTTTGGAGTTCTGCTGAATAATGTTAAAACAATAAAAAGCGCCCCGTCTGTAGACAGTATCTACAGGAGGAGCGCATATACACTGGTTCATGTCCTTTTAAGGAGCCCAGTCAAAATTTTATAGCGTCAGACGCCTGAAGTCAAGTAATTATTCCTTGATTTCATCCTCGTCTTCCTCTTCTTCGTCTTCTTCATCAAGTTCAAGATCTGCATCATCGGGAATGATTTCAAGCTCGTCATCTGGGTCAATAAGATCTACTTCGATCTCGACAACTTCCTCTTCTTCTTCCTCATCATCGTCGTCTTCATCGTCATCCTCGTCGTCTTCATCGATCAGTTCATCGAATTCTTCGTCGAACAACTCATCCTCGTCATCCTCGTCATCAATGATGTCATCGTCTTCAAGCAACGCTTTTTTCTTTTTCTTCTTGCGTACTTTTACGACTGGAGCTGTTTCTACTTCGATTTGATCGACCGGATACCATTCGCGCAGTCCCCAACGGTTGTCGTTGATAGCAAGGAATCTCCCATCAATGTTCATGTCCGTATAGAATTGTTGCAGTTTTGTTCGCATAACTCGTTCCGTTACACCGTTAAGTTTACGGATTGCGTCCATTAGCTGAAGCAATGTTAGCGGCTCTTTTCTTTCCGCCAGAACTGCATAAGCGATGTCAATCATCGATTCTTCAAACAGTTGTTCTTTCGTCATTTCACGGATGTTCAATTAATGCACGTCCTTTCTATAAAGCGTAACTTCAATCAGTGGGGGAGTTCCTCATCCCCCTCTGATTGTTAGTTAAGCCATTCGGGCATTTATGGGCAGTTGATCCCCATTTACTCTTCCTATTTCTTTGAAGGGTTGAAATGGGGATCTTACTGCCCGTTAATGCGGGATAAACACAAACATACTTATCATTATAAACAATGCAGTCCAAAATATGCTACATTCTTTTATTCTTTTTGGAGTGTCGAAGTTCTGTCACACATATAAACACCAAATATGCTCCAGAAAGCAAAAAAGGGATTGCACCTAGTCCCTTATCATATAGTAGAAAAATGAGGGTGGCAAGGATGGCTATGATCAATATATGCATATATAGTTTCACGCCAGCACCCCTTCCAGTCATTCTCTCTATTATACGTGGAAATTACAAGCAATATCCAATTAAATGAAAAGTACACACTAAACAATTTAAAATGGCGTGTAGGAGATAGAGAATCCCTTCAATACCGCTACGGCGCTCGGGGATGCCTCCCGCCCTAAGCCAAGCAGCTTCGCCGCCAGTCTTAGGGCTTCGGCTACCCCTGATAAGGCGCCTTCGCTCTGTTTATATACTATTCATTTGTTCAATACATATAGTAACTTTTTATACGGAAAATCCGTGCTAAACCGAAGTTTGCACGAATTTTGTGTCCAGCTTCAGGCGCCAGCCTCTCGAGTTGCTGAAGCTTGGGCCTGCAGGATGCAGGTCATGCAGCCATTGCCGCACGACGCGGCGAACTTCGGCTGCCTTCCTTAGATGTCTAGCTCCAGCGGCCAGCCTCTCGGGTCGCTTCGGGTCATCTGATAAAGGCAAATGGCGCCTTTTTCAGATGACCCTCCAGCGCCTGTCGAGGCTTAACGGCCGCTTCCGCTTTTCTTGTTACATATTCCGTCTATATTGCCCGCCTACTTCATACAACGCATTCGTAATCTGTCCCAAACTCGCAACTCTTACCGTCTCCATTAGTTCCCCAAAAATGTTGCCGCCTGAAACTGCTACTGCTTTTAGCTTCTTCAAGGCTTCTTCGGTTTGATCGGCATGCAAGCTTTTGAATGCGCGTAAGTTGAGAATTTGTGTTTCTTTCTCTTGTTGCGTGGCACGTGCGATTTCCATGTTATCGACGTCATCAGACGATGGTGGATTCGGATTCAAGTATGTGTTAACGCCGATGATTGGCAACTCGCCCGAATGCTTTTTCATTTCATAATGCATCGATTCTTCTTGGATTTTACCGCGTTGGTATTGTGTTTCCATCGATCCTAGCACGCCGCCGCGGTCGTTTAAGCTTTCAAACTCGCGCAAGACCATTTCTTCAACGAGATCCGTTAATTCATCGACAATAAATGCGCCTTGAAGCGGATTTTCATTTTTCGACAGGCCGTGCTCATTTGTGATGATCATTTGGATTGCCATCGCACGACGGACTGATTCTTCCGTTGGCGTTGTAATGGCTTCGTCATAAGCATTGGTGTGAAGCGAGTTACAGTTATCCTGCAATGCCATAAGCGCCTGCAATGTTGTGCGGATATCGTTAAAATCAATTTCCTGTGCGTGCAAGCTGCGTCCTGATGTTTGGACATGGTATTTCAATTTTTGACTACGCTCGTTGGCGCCATATTTCTCGCGCATAGCGACTGCCCAAATACGGCGAGCAACGCGTCCGATAACCGTATATTCCGGATCAAGTCCGTTCGAGAAGAAGAACGACAAGTTTGGAGCGAAATCATCGATATTCATGCCGCGGCTCAAGTAATATTCAACATATGTGAAGCCATTTGACAGTGTGAATGCCAATTGTGAAATCGGGTTCGCACCTGCTTCAGCGATATGGTAGCCAGAAATCGATACCGAATAGTAATTACGTACTTTTTCATCGATGAAGTACTGCTGAATATCCCCCATCATGCGAAGCGCGAATTCCGTCGAAAAGATACATGTATTCTGCCCTTGGTCTTCTTTAAGTATATCCGCTTGCACTGTTCCACGAACTGCTTGAAGCGTTCCTTCTTTGACTGCAATGAATTCTTCAACCGTCAGTGCGCGTCCCAGTTTTTCCTCGTTGATGCGCACTTGCTGATCGATTGCTGTATTCATGAACATCGCAAGAATAATCGGTGCTGGACCGTTAATGGTCATGGAAACAGACGTTGCCGGTGCACACAGATCGAAACCTTCGTACAGTTTTTTCATATCTTCTAGCGTACAGATGCTGACGCCAGATTCCCCGACTTTCCCGTAAATATCTGGGCGTTCATCCGGATCTTCTCCGTATAATGTCACTGAGTCGAATGCCGTTGATAGACGTTTCGCATCGTCATCTTTCGACAAATAGTGGAAACGGCGGTTCGTCCGTTCCGGTGTTCCTTCTCCTGCGAATTGTCGTTTCGGATCTTCGCCTTCGCGTTTGAACGGGAATACACCAGCTGTATACGGGTATGAACCCGGGACGTTTTCTTTATAAACCCAGCGAAGAATTTCTCCGTAGTCTTTGTATTTCGGCAACGCGACTTTCGGAATTTTTAATCCAGAAAGGCTTGTTGTTGTCAAAGCAGTACGCAGTTCTTTGTCGCGAACTTTTGTGATGAATTCATCGCCCGCGTAGGCTTCTTTCAACTTCGCCCAGTTGGCAAGGATTCGTTTTGATTCTGGCGTCAATTCTTCTTTGATGCCCTCCGCAAGTGATTGCAGTGAAGTCACGAGCGCATCGTCTGGCGCTTGTTCGTTGACCGTTTGAATAGCTCCTTCAAGCTGGAATAATTTGCGTGCAAGTGTTTCCTGCACTTCGGATTTTTTATGGTACCCACGAACCGTGTCTGAGATTTCTCGTAAATATTGCTGACGGTCGTTCGGGATGATGACGTTTTGCTTTTGTGTTTTAACGAATTGCCCATAAGACGTTTCCCAGTCGAGGCCGCATTTGTCGTTCAATACGGAAACGAGTGCTGCAAACAGTGAATTCGTCCCTTTGTCGTTGAACTGGCTTGCGATTGTGCCATACACCGGCATTGTATCGAGGTCTTTATCCCATAGTAGATGGCTGCGCTGATACTGTTTCTGTACTTGACGCAATGCATCTTCAGAGCCTTTACGCTCGAATTTATTGATAACAATCAGGTCTGCGAAATCAATCATGTCAATCTTTTCAAGTTGTGTCGGCGCACCGAATTCACTTGTCATGACATACATCGAAGCATCAGAAACTTCCGTAATTTCCGCGTCCCCTTGCCCGATTCCGCTTGTTTCAACAACGATTAAGTCGAAACCAGCTGTTTTCACGACGTCTAACACATCCCGAATCGCTCCGGAAAGTTCTGTCCGAGAACCGCGTGTTGCAAGACTTCGCATGAATACGCGCTTGTTGAAGATGGCATTCATGCGAATGCGGTCACCCAGTAACGCCCCGCCTGTTTTTTGTTTCGTTGGGTCAATCGATAGGATTGCGACTCTTTTTTCAGGTAGTTCATGGAGAAATCTACGAATTAATTCGTCAGTAAGCGAGCTTTTCCCCGCTCCACCTGTTCCAGTAATCCCAAGAACCGGCGTATTTTTAGAAAGTGTACGTGCTCTTTCAACAACTGCAGCTGCTTGCGCGTCGTCCTGGCCGTACATTTCCTCCACGAACGTAATTACATTTGCGAGTACTTCCGGCTGATCAACTGTTATTTTTTCAAGGTTTTCCATTTCATTGTCTGTCGCTGTGAGGTAATCGCATTGCTCCATCATTCGGTTAATCATCCCTTGAAGGCCCATTTTGCGCCCATCTTCAGGTGAAAATATCCATGTGATGCCGTAGTCATGCAGTTCTTTGATTTCCTTCGGGATGATAACTCCGCCGCCACCTGCGTAAATGCGAATATGCGGCGCACCTTTTTCCTGTAGTAGATCATACATGTATTTGAAATATTCAACGTGCCCGCCTTGGTACGAAGACATTGCAATTGCTTGAACATCTTCCTGAATTGCCGCGTTGACAACTTCCTCGACAGAACGATTATGCCCCAAGTGAATTACTTCTGCACCACTCGCTTGCATAATACGACGCATGATATTGATGGATGCGTCATGACCATCAAAAAGACTCGACGCTGTAACGAACCGAATATGGTGTTTCGGTTTATAAATTTCAACTGTTGCCATATATGGAACACCCCTTTTGCGTTATTGAACGTTTCCCCCAATTAAACCTTTAAATAGCTGATCTGTTTGAACGTGAATATAATCTTCTATCGTATAGCTTTTATGCAATGCCCATCTGCGAAATGCCCACATCTGTCCTTGAACGACGATGTGATGTGCCGCGATACCAACTTGTTCTGTTGAAATGCGCAATTCCCCCGATTTTGCACATGCATCCAGCAGATTTTCGAACAAAGCGACCATTTCCATTTCTTTTTTCAGAACGTATTGCAATGCATCTTTTGGTAGCGATTTCGACTCTTGGTACATCACCAGAAATTCATCAGACATATCATCAATCAAATGATAATACTGGTTAATGGCTACCCGCAGTCCATCCACTGTCCCTTCTTGTGTAGGCAGGGCAGAAAGACGGTCATGCACTTCGTTATAAATACTGTCACAAACGAGGTAGAGTACATCTTCCTTGGTGCGAATATATTCATAAAGTGTTCCAATACTAAATCCCGATTCTTTTGCGATTTCGCGGGTTGTCGCACGGTGGAACCCTTTCTCTTTAAAAAGCTTCACCGCACCACGAATCATCTGTTCACGGCGTTTTTCAATCAGATTTTCATCTTTGACAGACGATTTCACTTCTCGTTTATTCACTTCTCTACACCTCCCCGCTTATTTTGTCAGCATACGGGAGATAACGAGGCGCTGAATTTCTTGCGTTCCTTCGTAGATCTGCGTAATTTTCGCATCACGCATGTATCGCTCAACAGGATAGTCTTTTGTATATCCGTATCCTCCGAAAACTTGAACAGCGTCTGTTGTCACTTTCATAGCTGTATCTCCAGCCATTAGTTTTGCCATTGCAGATGCCTGACCATATGGTAAGTTGTTTGACTCAAGCCAAGCAGCCTGGTACGTCAACAGTCTTGAAGCTTCCGTTGCTGTCGCCATATCTGCCAATTTGAAGCCAATGCCTTGGTTTGCAGCGATTGGTTTACCGAACTGAACACGCTCTTTCGCATAGTCAACAGCTGCGTCAAGTGCCCCTTGTGCAATTCCGACTGCTTGTGCAGCAATTCCATTACGGCCGCCGTCAAGTGTTTTCATAGCGATGATGAAGCCTTCCCCTTCTTCCCCAAGTAGGTTTTCTTTCGGTACACGACAGTTGTCGAACATAATTTCAGTTGTAGGCGATGAACGAATGCCGAGTTTTCGCTCTTTTTTCCCAACAGAGAATCCTGGGAAATCTTTTTCGACGATAAATGCGCTAGTTCCTTTATGTTTTGAATCTGGATCAGTAACCGCGAAGACGATGTAGATGTCAGCAATACCGCCGTTTGTAATGAATATCTTAGAACCATTTAAGACGTAGTCGTCCCCGTCCAGCTTCGCTGATGTGCGCATGCCGCCTGCATCAGAACCAGAACTCGGCTCTGTTAGACCATATGCCCCCATTTTTGTACCTTCTGCCATTGGACGAAGGTATTGTTGTTTCTGTTCTTCCGTACCGTATTTAAATACAGGCCAGCCTGCAAGCGAGGTATGAGCGGAAAGAGTGACGCCTGTTGACGCACAAACACGTGACAATTCTTCTACAGCGATACAATACGCAAGGAAGTCACTGCCAATGCCGCCATACTCTTCAGGCCAAGGGATACCTGTCAGTCCAAGATCGGCCATTTTCTTAAAGATTTCCATGTCGAAACGTTCTTCTTCATCACGTTCTGCTGCTGTTGGCGCGACTTCATTTTCTGCAAAGTCGCGGACCATTTTGCGGATCATTTCGTGTTCTTCGGATAGTTTAAAGTTCATTTTAATTCCCCCTGTTTTTTCGAGTGTTTTTTGGACATTGAATGGTGTCAGTAACTGGACACCGGATTTCCTATGCGTACATCACTTCATCAAATGTTTGCTAATAACAATACGCTGGATTTCGCTTGTGCCTTCGTAAATTTCTGTTACTTTTGCGTCGCGGAAATAGCGCTCGACTGGGTAATCTTCTGTGTAGCCGTAACCGCCGAATACTTGAACTGCTTCAATCGATCCTTCTACTGCCGCTTTTGAGGCGAAAAGCTTAGCCATTGATGCTTCTTTTCCGCATGGCAGTCCTTCTGCACGAAGTTGTGCGGCACGGTAGACGAGCAATTTTGCCGCCTCGACCGCCGTTGCCATATCTGCTAGTTTGAATCCAACGCCTTGTTGAGCGGCGATTGGTTTACCAAATTGGACGCGTTGTTTGGCGTAATCTGTTGCTGCTTCAAGTGCTGCTTCTGCGATACCGAGTGCTTGCGCCGCGATACCGATGCGACCAACATCTAGGTTCGCCATTGCAATTTTGAAGCCGCCGCCTTCTTCACCGAGCAAGTTTTCTAGCGGAACTTTCATTTGATCGAACGACAGCTCTACTGTTCTTGAACCGTGAAGCCCCATTTTTCGTTCATCTTTTCCGATGACGAGGCCCGGTGTGTCTTTATCGACGATAAATGCTGAAATACCATAAGTCCCTTTAGACGGATCTGTCGATGCAAAGACGATGTAAACATCCGCTTCGCCACCGTTGGTAATAAACATTTTAGAGCCGTTAAGTACATAATGATCGTCTTTTTTAACTGCACGTGTTTTAAGTGATCCTGCGTCAGAACCGGATGATGCTTCTGTCAGGCAGAAAGCACCAAGGTATTCGCCGCTTGCCAATTTCGGGAGGTAACGGTTTTTCTGTTCGTCGTTACCGAAATACATAATCGGGTTTGTACCAACCGATGTATGAACGGAAAGAATGACACCGACAACGGCACTTACTTTCGACAGTTCATGGATGGCGCTAATATACGAGATGAAATCCATGCCCGCCCCACCGTATTGTTCTGGGACAGTAATGCCCATCAAACCGAGCCCGCCCATTTTCTTTAAAATTTCACGTGGGAATTCCCCAGCTTCCATTCGTGGAATGAACGGTTCAATTTCAGTCTTCGCAAAATTTTGTACCATGTCGCGCATCATCTGCTGTTCTTCGGTGAATGTTAAATCCATTATGATTTCCCCTTTAAATGTAAGCGTTAGTTAGTCGTAAACGTAGAATCCTCGGCCTGACTTCTTACCTAACCATCCTGCTTTTACATATTTCCTAAGCAGTGGACATGGGCGGTATTTCGAATCGCCAAATCCTTCGTGTAGCGTTTCCATAATATATAGACATGTATCGAGTCCGATAAAATCTGCGAGTTGAAGCGGCCCCATTGGGTGATTCATGCCGAGCTTCATGACTTCATCAATCGCTTGTTCTGTTGCGACGCCTTCATAGAGCGTGTAGATTGCTTCGTTAATCATCGGCATAAGAATACGGTTTGCGACGAAGCCTGGGAAGTCATTTACTTCTACCGGCGTTTTAGACAATTTCACTGTCATGTCTTCAACCGCTTTGTACACTTCGTCAGCAGTTGCAAGACCGCGGATGATTTCAACCAGTTTCATCACTGGGACCGGGTTCATGAAATGCATGCCAATCACTTGTTCAGGACGCTTTGTTGCCGCTGCGATTTCCGTGATTGGAAGTGACGATGTATTGGATGCAAGAATGGCATGTTGCGGAGCGATTTCATCCAACTTCGCGAAAATGGACTTTTTGATGTCCATATTTTCAACTGCAGCTTCGATGATAATATCTACATCCGATGCATCTTGCAGATCAAGTGATTTCGTAATACGACCAAGGACTGCTAGTTTTTCCTCTTCCGTCATACGGCCTTTTTCGACATTGCGGGACAGATTCTTTGTAATAACCGCAAGGCCTTTCGCATAGGATTCTTCTTTTATATCATTCAGTTTTACGTCGAAGCCGGCTTGTGCACAGACTTGAGCAATTCCTCCACCCATTTGCCCTGCACCGATAACCATTATTTTTTTAATGTCCATTGATTAACGCCTCCCGATCATTCTGATTTTGCTACTTCAATCATAATTGCGTCGCCTTGGCCTCCGCCTGAACAGATTGCTGCAATACCAATACCGCCGCCTTGGCGTTTCAATTCATGTGCAAGCGTTAAGATAATACGCGCCCCACTAGCGCCGATCGGGTGACCGAGTGCAACTGCACCGCCATTGACGTTCACTTTTTTAGGATCTAGTTCGGCAATTTGTGAGCTTGCGAGAGCAACAGCTGCAAATGCTTCGTTTATTTCAAAAAGCTTTATATCTTCTAGTTTCTTACCCGTCTTTTTAAGTAATGCATTAATAACAAGCCCAGGTGTTTGTGGGAAGTTTTCAGGTTCAATAGCCACTTCTGCATGACCAATAATGACTGCTAGTGGTGTTCTTCCTTCTTTTAGCGCACGCTCTTCATTCATCAACACAAGTGCACACGCTCCGTCGTTTACGCCTGGTGCGTTTCCGGCCGTTATTGTGCCATCCTTGCCGAATACCGGTCGCAATTTCGCCAGTGATTCGAGTGAAGTGTTGCGGCGTGGTGCTTCATCTGTATCGACAACAATGGGATCACCTTTACGCTGAGGAACTTCAACTGGAACGATTTCTTGTGCGAACAATCCCGTGTCAATCGCATGCAATGCACGTTCGTGGCTGCGGAGCGACCATGCATCCTGTGCTGCTCGCGTTAATGAAAATTCTTCAGCCGTCAAGTTGCCGTAAATGCCCATGTGAACACGGTCTGGCGAGAATGAACAAGAAAGTCCGTCGTAGATCAAACCGTCAATCAGTTCTGCATCGCCCATTTTTAATCCGAATCTTGCTTTTGGCACGTAGTAAGGTGCATTTGACATAGACTCCATTCCACCCGCAACAATGACTTCTTCATCGCCTAGACGTATTAACTGATCTCCTAGTGTGACGCTGCGCATGCCTGATGCACATACTTTGTTGATGGTTTCCGTTTTTACGGACCACGGAAGTCCACCTTTCGTCGCTGCTTGCCTAGAAGGAATTTGTCCTTGCCCTGCTTGTAGGACCGTTCCGATAATGAGTTCACCGACTTCGTCTGCTGTCACGCCTGCACGATTTAATGCATCTTTGATAGCAATCCCCCCAAGATCACTTGCTGTCAGTGATTTTAACGCTCCGCCTAATTTTGTGAATGGTGTACGTGCACCGCCTACTATGACTGTTCTTCCCATTTCTATCGCCCCTTTGATGATCGTTGGTAACGCTTTCATTCATTGTGCCAGCTGCTGCCACAATTCGAGAATTGTGAATTGTGTCAGTAACTGGCACCGGTGACTGAACGCTCGCTCGATAAGTAATTCAAGAAAAAAGGAGTGTTTCCACTCCTTTTTTTCTCATGCATTCTATAAGTCTAATTTCTTCAATTGTACGATAACACTGATTGTTTCGCAATGGTTTATATTCGGTACCAGTAGCTGCCACAAGTTGAAGGGCACGAATTGAGTCAGTAACTGGCACCAAGAAAAGCCGAGTTACAACGGTTTATTGCACAATCGATTCTACTTCAACCTCAACAGCCGGCTTCCAGTCTTCACCGAAAATCGAACGTTCTAGTAATTCGGCGATGTCATATGTGCCGACAGACTCTTCCACTTCTTTCGCTTTCGTTCCATCTGACAACATTGTCAAACAGTATGGACAGCCAGATGAAATGATTCCCGGACTAACTTCAAGCGCCTGCTCTGTTCGGGCAACGTTGATACGGTGACCTGTGTCTTCTTCCATCCACATAAGCCCTCCACCCGCTCCACAGCACATGCCGTCTTCACGATTACGTTTCATCTCAACAAGATTAACGCCAGGAATTGCTTTAAGGATTTCACGTGGCGGATCATAAACGTCATTGTATCTGCCTAGATAACATGAATCATGGAACGTAATTGTTTCGTCGATTGCATACTCCGGTTTCAACTTCCCTTGGACAACTAGTTCGTAAAGCATTTCCGTATGATGAACGACTTCTGCTTTAAATCCGAAATCAGGGTATTCATTTTTGAAGATATTGTAGGCATGCGGGTCAATTGTAACAAGTTTTGTGACGCCCGCTTTTTCGAATTCTTCAATATTTGCTGTAGCCAACTCTTGGAATAAAAACTCATTCCCTAAGCGACGTGGCGTGTCTCCAGAGTTCTTCTCTTTATTACCAAGAATAGCGAACTTGATGCCCGCTTCATTCATAAGATGGACAAATGATAAGGCGATTTTTTGTGAACGGTTGTCGAATGACCCCATTGAGCCTACCCAGAACAGGTAGTCAAATTCTTCGCCCGCTTTTTTCAATTCTTTAACCGTTGGAATATGAAGGTCCGGACGTGCATCTCTCCAGTTTTCTTTCTCTTTACGGTTAAGACCCCATGGATTCCCTTGACGTTCGATGTTTGTCATCGCGCGCTGTGCATCGGGATCCATTTTTCCTTCTGTCATAACAAGATAACGGCGAAGGTCGATGATTTTGTCAACGTGTTCATTCATAACCGGACATTGGTCTTCGCAGTTACGACATGTTGTACAAGCCCAAATTTCTTCTTCGGTGATGATATCGCCGATGAGGGACGGGTTGTAAATATCGTCCATTGTAGCGCCTTCAAGTCCAGCTGCAAATGCAATCTGGTTGCCTTTTGTTTTATTGAACGCGAGTGTTGGTACCCATGGTTTCTGCTTTGTAACAAGTGCACCTGTATTTGTCAGATTATCACGTAGTTTCGTAATGAGATCCATCGGGGACAGCATTTTACCAGTTCCAGATGCTGGACACATATTCGTACAACGTCCACATTCAACACAAGCGTATAAGTCAATCATTTGTAGCTGCGTAAAGTCAGTTATTTTACCAACCCCAAGTGGCGGCATCTCTTCGCCTTCTTCCACATCTTCCAATGCTTCGAAGTCGATTGGCTTTAAACGGCCTGCATGATCAAGACGGTGGAAATAAACGTTCGCAGGTCCTGCGATTAAGTGCGCATGTTTAGATTGCGGCACATAGACCAGGAACGTCAGTAAGATTAGCAGATGGATCCACCAAGCAATGAAGAATATGACGGCTGCCCCAGTTTCCGGCATGAAACTAAAAATCGTTGCAATCGTTGAAGCGATTGGTTCAGACCACGATGTTTCATGTCCTTGCCAAATCATGTTCATACCGTTCGCAAGTAATGTCGAAAGCATGAGCCCCCCGATGAAAATAAGGACTAGTCCAGATTTCCAGCCACGTTTCAAACGAACTAGCTTTTCGATATATCGACGGTGGAATGCCCACACGACTGCGACAAGTATTGTAACAGCGACGATTTCCTGGAAGAATGTGAAGGCGGGATATAATGGACCGAATGGTAAGTGTGACCCCGGTTTTAATCCTTTCCAGATAAGATCCATCGCTCCAAATTGCACGAGTAAAAACCCGTAGAAAAACAGTACGTGGATAATTCCACTCTTTTTATCTTTTAATAATTTCTTTTGTCCGAAGACGTATATCCATATTTTGCGGAGACGTTCTGAAATGTTATTATCAAACTCTTCTTTTCTCCCCAGTTTGATAAATTGAATCCGTGTTTTTATTAGATATGTGAACAACGCAAGCGCGTAAGCCACGACTGCGAGAAACAGAATCCAGTTGGCAATGATCAATGGATGCATTTATTATCTCCCCTTCCCTTGTTGTTTGAATAGTAAAGATAGTGTAGTCGAAAATAAGTAACGTGTCGATGTCTATTTTCTAGTTTAATTATGAATGAGCATTCAGTCAACTAAAAGTTTTGATAGTTTTGAGATATTGGTGAAATTCGTGGGAGGGTTTGCGTGGATATGATTGGGCGAGTGGGTTATATGTTCGGTTTGGCCACGGATATGCTCGGTATGCAGGTTATATGCTCGGGTTGGTGACGGATATGCTTGGTGTGCAGGTTATATGCTCGGGTTGGCGACGGATATGCTCGGTCGCGCGGGTTATATGCTCGGGTTGGCCACGGATATGCTCGGTGCGTGGGTTATATGCTCGGGTTGGCGACGAATATGCTTGGTTTCACATTCTAAAGGTAGAAAAAACCTGCAAGAACAATGCAGGTTTCAAGTATTAATCGTTAGTTTATTCAAATGGACACCAAAAAGTGCTTCAGCATTCTTGATTTGCATCTTTGGAATGGCTAGGAGAACAACTGTCGACGGACCCGCTGATTTCATTGGATCCAGCACAGTTTCAACGCGCGCTTCCTTCATTCCAGTTACCAAACGGACCTCTTGTAATATTCCACTTGAGCCAACTGGCCAGATTTGCTGGACGATTCCACTTGTCATCGCCTTGTGAATAAACGCAACTGACGCAATTTCATCTGCGCGATTTCGTACTTCATCTCCAACGAGTGGTGTGCCGTAAGTAAACCACGCACTATTTTCCTGAGTCCGCGCTGCCATTTTTTCGCCTATAATTGTTACGGCCATCGCTGACTGGACAAGTTCCATATTGGTTTCTGAACTGCCGTTGATCGGCGGAACCTCAAGCCCCGCCTCGTGGAATAAATCCGTCACACCTGCCACGTAATTCCCCCAACTCGCGCTGCCGCTAAAATTGTGAATGAGGATTGAAACCGGTTCCGCATGCGACGCCCATTGTTCAAGCAATGTGACGCGGGCCGCGAAATACGCTGTGATGCGGTCCGGTACATTAACTATATCCTGCAACTTTTCACCGATGCCACCTGAATTATCGGTTGTCACGATGAAACCATTGCCGATATTAATGGCATTCCTCATCGAAGTGCTCCCATGCGACCATCCACCACATGCCGAAGTGACGGCATGACAACTGCTGCAACAACCGCGTTAACGATTGTCGCGAGCAATAGAAATGGAACTGCTCCCAAGAAAAATGCCGGTGATATCAGAAAATAAAACGGTAGTGGTGCGATTAAACCGTTTGCCACTATGAAAAAGATCCACTTCGTCACATTGCGTCCCGCTTTATGCAGACGTGCAAAGATGATTACGATGACGAACATTTCGAGTGCAATGAGTATATGAAAGGGTCCTAAAGGAAAACCGCCATTCATCGCGGAGGCCGTGTGCCCAAGCATCGCCGCGATTCCTGAAAATACGGGTGGTAGAAAGGCAGCTGAGATAAGTGCCGGCACCGTATCCAGTGCCAATGAACCGATGCCGGACGGGATTTTGATTAATCCACCGATGACACAGAGGGCTGCAAAAAACGCCGTCAATGTGAGCCGTTTCAATTGCATCGGTCAGTCCTCCTTTTTCTTATCCGTTCGGAACACTTTTGCACTTCTTACGTATTCATTATCCGGTACGTTGACCCGAGAATTCGCAATGCGCGCTGCAACGAAAAGGTAGTCTGATAGCCTGTTCAAATAGCGTTGAACAACTGCTGGTACGTCTTCTTCCGCTTTTAAAAGTGTCACCGTTTGCCTTTCTGCGCGTCTCGCAACAGTTCGTGCGATATGAAGTGTTGCAGCTGCAGGTGATCCACCTGGTAAGATGAATTTCTCCAAAGGTGGCGCTTCTTCCATCAGCACGTCAATACGTTGTTCAAGCACTTCAACAGGCTCTTCAGACAATTTATAATGACGTTCTTTCATAACGTTTGCAAGATCGCCACCGCCGTCGAATAATTCGTTTTGAATGGCTTCCAAGTCTGTCAGCATATCCGCGAAAATTGCAGGATCCAGTTCCGTCATTGCTTTGCCGACAAATGAATTCAATTCATCCATCGTGCCATAGGCTTCAACGCGAAGGCTGTCTTTGTCGACGCGGCCCCCTATTAAACTTGTTTTCCCTTTATCCCCTGTACGTGTGTAAATTTTCATTGTTGTTCTCCCCTTTTCTTTAGTGTTTTTGCCAAGCCATACCAAATTCTCGTCACTTCATCCGCTTCCGCCATTAAGCGTTGATAAAGCCGACCGCAAGCATCGCGTAATTTTCGCTGATCGGCATCCATAGGAACGATTCCGCGTCCAATATCCGTTAAAATAAAAACTGTCTGACGGTCCTTGGCGATGCCATTCATCACGTAATCAATGGCTGCTTGTTCCGATAAATTCGTTTCCGCAAGCCACTTTTCGACTCCAGCTATGACAGTTGTCTGAATGGCTTCCATATCTACTATGAAACTGTCCTCTAAACAATTCCCTTCTATCCACTGTACGTTTTCTTTCCCTTGCTGGGCCAACCACTTTTTCACATAATCTCGTTTGCCGTTATGGGCACCGCCGATATAAACGTGCATAACTTCCCCTCCTCGAATGCTTTGTCGCTTTCCCATTCAAGTCGGTAGCCTGTTCCATGCGGGATATTCCACGACCAAAAACCTTTTTCTTCCGGTGAAAACTTCGTCAGAACTACGCGGATGGGTCCTCCGTGTGTCACGACAACCGCCTGATTCGGCAATTGTTTGACTGCGGCCACTACACGCAGTTCTAAATCTGTTAAACTCTCACCGCCACGTGGTGCAAATGCATACGGATCATCAATCCATTTTCGATAGTCCATATCCTTTTCAAGTTCCGCATATGTTTTCCCTTCAAACTCGCCAAAATTACATTCACGCCAACTGGCAGCTGTTTCAATAGACGCTTGCGGGAAATAGCATGCGGCACTTTGTTTTGCACGACGAAGATCACTGCTATAAACGTGTTTCGGGGTTTCGGGTAAACGCCAGTTCCAGCTGGCCGATTCCAAAATCGGTTCATCCGTCCAGCCAATGTATTTCCGTTCTTTGTTACCTAATGTGGGAAGATGCCGAATCAGATGAAGCACAAAACCGCTAGCCATAACACTACCTCCATCCCTTCAATGAATGCACCGCATAGGTCGCCCGTGACACCTCCAAAGTGTTTCAACGACCAGTTACGGAACGTGAAGAATGCTACTGCAATTACAATCGCTATCACAACTGGAATCAGTACACTTTTCAACATAAATCCTACCGCGCATAAAATCACTGCACTGCTTACTAGAGTCCAGCTGATTAGCACAGTTGTTGACATCTTTTCTTTGAAAAAGTGTGCGATTCCTTTATCCTTTGCAAGACGAACAGTTGAGAAGTACAGGTTCATAGTTGCTCTTGCTAGGAAAGGTATCGCTATAAATAGAGCAAGATTCCCTGTGCCGCGCATCAGAATTTCATTAAACACAGCGATTTTCACGACGATTAGTAACACCAGAGCCATCGTGCCGAATGCACCAAGTCGCGGATCCTCTAGGATTTCAAGTCGTTTTTCGCGGTCTTTGTATGAAAAGAATGCATCTCCCGTATCCGCCCAGCCATCCAGGTGCAAACCACCAGTCAGTATAATCGCCGTCAAAACGATAAGTACCGACGCAAGAAGTGTACCGATATGCAAATAATTCACTAGAAGTTCTGACACACCGTACATCGCGAGCCCAATTGCCGCCCCAACGAAAGGAAGGGCCATATACATTGCCGTCACTTCTTTTCGGCCGAGTGGAAATTCTTTCCGCACCGGGATTGCAGTGAAAAATTGCATGGCTAACAACAATCCGTTCATTTCATCTCTCCGGATGGTGACAAAATTTCTTTCATCAGTGGCCAGTTGAGATGCGCCAAGACATGTTTTGCCCACGCATCGTAGACGTCGATTCCTGCAGGAGCTTTCATAACCGGCCGGTCCATATCTTCTTCTTCAATGCCATGATTTACTTTATAAGGGATAACGCCTGCCACTGGAATACCCGTGTAGGTTTCGATGAATTCAATACCTTCTTGGAATAAAGAAACGTCGCCATGGAATTTATTGATAATAATGGCTTTGACACGTCTTCGATGCTCGGGTGGTAAAAGTTGCAGCGTCCCAACGATTGATGCGATAGCACCACCGCGATCAATATCCGCAACCAAAACAGCAGGTACATCCGCAATTTCTGCCACGCGCATATTCACAATTTCTCTATCGTTGAGATTCACTTCTGCCGGACTTCCTGCACCTTCAATAATGACCGTTTCATACGTTTCCGCCAGTTTGGTAAGTGACGTTTTAATCGCTTCAACTCCGCGTGTGAAGAACTGTTCGCGATACGCCATTCCAGCTATTGGACCAAACTTCTTTCCGAAAAAAAGCACTTCCGATTTCATGTCCGCAACTGGTTTCAGCAATATTGGATTCATATAAATCGATGGCTTTGTTCTAGCAGCCTGTGCTTGAATGAATTGCGCACGACTCATTTCTTCGCCCTTTTCCGTTGTCGCTGAAAACCCGGACATATTTTGCGATTTGAAGGGGGTTACCCGCACGCCTTCGTCCGATAAAATGCGGCATAGCGCTGTACAAATCATCGTTTTTCCAGAGTCCGATGCTGTCCCTAAAACAATCAGCCCATTCATTGCGTCATCTCCTGCTGCTCGTTTTTCCATACGATTGGGATTCCATAATCCATTTCAATTGCTGTATCTGCTTTTTTGACAAGCGATTGGTGAATACGGCCGATCCATTTTCGGTAGATTTCCGTTTCAGCGTACTTTGACGGCAGTTCGTCTAGGACTTCATTCGAAACAATAACGAGGTGAGCGGCTTGTTTTAAAAGTGATTCGATTGTTAAGTACAACTGCATTTCCTTTTGCTCCATACAGCCCGCTTGTCCAATACAAGGTTCCCCTAAATCCCAACCTGTGTATAACTCATTCGCCAACCACGTCGTCAGGCAATCCCATAACACATAATCACCTGGTTGAATGGAGGGCACTAGCTTTTCCAGCTCGACGGGTTGTTCAAAGGTCGTCCAACTATCAGTGGAACGATCCGATTTATGACGTTCAATACGTGCCTGCATTTCTGAATCTGTTGCGACGCCGGAAGCAATGTAAACAAGCCGAGCCACGTTTTTCTGCACTTCATTAACAAGCAGCTTTTCTGCATAGGAACTTTTCCCGCTTCTAACGCCGCCACTTATGAACGTCAGTTTTCCGCGAACCATTGCGACAGCTCCTCCTTTAAAATGTTCATGGACACATCGTTTTTCATGCCAATGCGCAACCATCTGCCATCCATGCCACGGAAGTTTTGTGAATGACGGAGGACAATTCCGCGTGCGAGCATATCTTCATACAACTTATTCGAATCATGGTCAGAACCCAGTGTAAATGAAATGAAATTCGTAACGGAATTAGTAACAGCGCAACCATTGTCCGTTAAAAACTGCGTCATCCTTTCCCGTTCACTGTTACTATACTGAATCGCCTGTTCGCGGTATTGCTCTTCCTGTAAACACACCGCTCCAATTTCTGCGGCTAATCCGTTAACATTCCAATGCGGCGCAAGTGCTTTTATCTCCATAATAATCGATGGATTTGCCACAATATAACCAAGGCGTATTCCCGGAATGGCATACATTTTCGTCATAGAGCGAACGACAATGACGTGGGCATTACTTTTTATTTCTGCAATGAAGGATAGGGATTCATCAACGAAATCGATAAAAGCCTCGTCTAAAACGACGTCACAACCTACTTCAGCGCCGCGCTGTATAATTACGTTCAAGTCCGTCCGTTCAGGCATGACGCCAGTCGGATTGTTTGGTGTGCAAAGGTACAGAACGGATGCTGAAGTCATGGCTTTAAGAATTGCTTCCAGCGGCAATTGAAAGCCTTCACTTTCCGATGCAAAAACCCGAACAATCTCCACATCCTTCGCCAACAGCGTCGCTTCGTATTCGGAAAATGTCGGGTGCACGACAATCGCTCGCTTTGCACGATAACGCTCTGCAAGAAGTGCCAGCAGTTCCGCCGCCCCGTTTCCCGCGAATAAATAAGCAGTCGAAATGCCATGATAATCGGCCGCCGCTGATAGAAACGGCTCGCCTTGAGGATTTGGATATGCCTTAAGCTTAGCTAGTAAACTTGGCCACATCTCGGTAACTGAATCAGGAGGCCCCGCCGGATTGACATTTTCACTGAAATCCACTAGCTGTGTAGGCGGTTCAATGCCCAGTGTCGCGTAAACGTTGTGCGGATTTGCGCCATGTTCAGGTAGTTTCATAAAAAGCCACTCCAATCACAGTCATTACTAGCCAAAAAATAAACGCTGTCACATGCATCTGTGTAATGCTTTGTTTAATATGTATTGCGGTTAACGTGGTGTTGCCTGGACCAAACTCAGGTCTTTTCGATACGATTCCACGGTATGTACTTGTTCCGCCAAGCGTAACGCCGAGTTGCCAAGCGGTCGCTGCCTCTAAAAATCCGCTGTTCGGACTTGGATGTTTCCTTGCGTCTTTACTCCAGCCTGTAAAGCGTTTCCAAAAGGAAATTCCACTTTTATTTGGCGCATATAAAATGATTAGGAAACCCGTCACACGTGCTGGTATGAAATTCAAGATATCATCCGCACGGGCAGAAAATTTACCAAACTTCTCAAATCGTTCGTCTTTATAACCAATCATCGAATCCAGTGTATTCACTGCTTTGTACATCCACAGACCGGGTGCTCCCAGTAGAAATGCCCAAAATAATGGCGATGTAATGCCGTCCGCAATATTTTCTGACACGGTTTCAACAGTCCCGCGTACGATGCCACTTTCTTGTAGTTTATCGGTATCGCGACCGACAATCCATGACAACTTCGTTCGTGCTGCGGGTAGATCATTTGCGGCGAGCGGGCGATAAACGTCAAGTGCAGCGTCGCGTAAACTTTTTTGTGCCAGCCCTATAGCAATCAGAATTGATTCCACGCCAATACCTATATAGATATTGAATTTATAGGCAAAACCAACCACTGCAAAAACGATGCCCAACACAATCCCGACTGTGATGAAAAGTGTAGACGCCCCTTTTAACATGCGGAACCGCCCTTTATTCATAACGCTAGTCAATTTGGAAATGAACGTTCCAATCCAGCGGACCGGATGCGGCCATTTCGGCGGATCTCCAATCATTCTGTCCAGTAGAAAACCAATTGCGATGGCGATAAAATGTGCAGGTATCAAGTTGTCCACCCTTTCGCCTTTTTATAGGCACGGATTGCCCGTACAGTACAGTCATACACTCCGTGGCCAATCAATTTTCCGAGCGGGGTGATTGGACCTGCATATGGCAGGAATTCTCCTTGTTGTGTTGCCGCGATTAGTAGGCTGTCCGTCGATGTACCCGTTGCAATTGTGCCGGTGAGCGGATCTGTTATGGATTCCATTTGAAGTGCTTTGGTTTTCGCTTCGGTTGCAGTTATCATTGCTTGGATAAATGCTTCATCAGGTAGCTGCCCGTTGACGATAACCCATGTATTGATGGTCCCGACGCGAGGTTTCTGATCACGCGTGAGTGCTTGTGATACATCGACGGCATTGCCGACGCCAGCTGTTACCGCAATAAGAATTGTTCCGAAATCCCCTGTGTATTCCTCGACTTCAGCATGCTCCGTCGTGACCGCGGTCATCATACCGACCGTATCCGTCAGATGAAAACCTTGCTGTTCAAGGTAGGAAGTGTTTTCAGCTTTGACATCGTCTGCATTGTAATCAACATCAACATGCCGATTGACAAACGACCGATACCAGCCTGTTCCGGCATTATGAACGGCGGAGGAAATTGTTTTCAACGGGTATTTTGTTCGTAGTGCAACAAAGTCCGCAGCTATCGAAAAGTCTTCTTTTACAACGGTGAAAGGTTTAATTTCCTCTTTGGTATCCGGCAGAAGTGTAATTTGAGGTTTTGGCAATTCGGGATGAGGCTGTGATTTTATACGCGCACCGTACACAGATTGAATTGCCTCTTCCTTCACTACTTCTTGTGGGACACCTATTCTGGCAATCTGCCCTTTATCCATCAAGAGAAGCCGGTCGCAGTATAAAGAAGCCAAATTGATATCGTGGAACACCGAAATGACCGTCAGCCCTTTGTCGATTGCCTGCTGGCGAATCGTATCAAGTAATTGTTGCTGATGGGCGATGTCCAAGTGGTTCGTTGGTTCATCGAGCAATAAAATCGGAGCTTCCTGTGCGAGTGCCTGTGCAACAAAAACGCGTTGCTGTTCACCACCGGATAGCAGTTCTATCGAGTTGTCAGCATAGCGTGCGATTGACATACTATTTATGGCATTGGTGACAGCGCGCTCGTCTTCATCTGACCATGAGGAAAATAACCCCGATTGGTGTGGATAGCGGCCGAGTTCTACCGTTTCACGAACAGTGTGAGAAAATGCATGTGCATGGAGTTGTGGCAGGACGGCTACTTTTTTGGCGAATTCTTTTTGTGAATAGGTAGACGCGTCTTGCCCGTCGATTGTGACGGAACCCGTTTCCTTTGGGAGAATGCCTGATATGATTTTCAATAAAGTGGATTTACCACTGCCGTTGGGTCCAAGTATGCCGAGTACTTCGCCTTTATTGACAGTGAATGTTACTGATTTCACAATTGATTCTTTACCATAACCGCCGGAAACATTATCGACTGTTAACATGTCACATTCCCCCTTTCCTTCGTTGTTTATAGAAGATAAATGCAAATACGGGTGCACCGATAAACGCTGTGATGACACCTACTGGAAGTTCAGTTGGGGAAATGATTGTCCGTGCAATTAAATCGCAAATGATAAGCAACGTTGCGCCGTTCATGAACGATAATGTCAGGAGATGGCGATGATCAGATCCCCATAGGAGTCGCGTCATATGCGGAACGACTAGGCCGACAAAGCCAATTGTGCCGGACACCGCGACTGCAGAACCTGTCAGGATGGATCCACCAATCAAAATGGTAAACTTACGGCGTTTGACGTTGACACCTAAATGATGCGCCCGTTCTTCCCCGAACAGCATCGCATTTAATTCGCGGCGATTCAACCACAGCATGAACGAGCCGACGACGACGAATGGCAAGATCATTGTAATATAGCTCCAGCCCCTCATCGAAACACTGCCGAGCAGCCAACCAATAATTTGGCGTAGTTCTTCCCCTGTGAGCGCTATCATTAGTGATAATACAGAACCGAGGAACGAACCGAAAATTATTCCGGTCAAAATAATTGTTTCCATTCTCATTGCCCTATCAACGAGGCGTGCGAATCCGAGAACAAGGAACATTGTCAGTGCTGCACCAACCATACTGAATACAGGAAGCGTATATATGCCTAAAAACGGAATGGAAATACCAAAAAAGAGCGTCAAGACAGCACCTACCGAGGCGCCGGATGACACTCCGAGGGTATATGGATCAGCAAGCGGATTTTTCAGCAGCCCCTGGAAAGCAGCTCCTGAAATCGCGAGCGAGGCGCCGACAAGTCCTGCAAGCACGACACGCGGCATACGAATTTTCCACAAAATATTGGTAGCCGTTGCATCCGCTCCTGCATTCCATAACGTACTAATCGGTATTTTCACAGACCCGATTGACACACCGAGCCATACCGCCACTAGAAGTGCGGCGGCAGAAACGATGTAGGCAACGCTAGATTTACTCACCAAAAGCCTCTGGATAAATGGCTTTCGCTATTTCTTCAAGCCCTTCAGCAAGACGGGGGCCTGTACGGCTAGTTGTATTTTCATCAACTTGGATAACTGCTTTTTCTTTGATAGCTGTAATGGAATCAAAACCTGGACGTGCATACACATCTGCAACGGCCGTTTCGATGTAGTCGTACAACACAATAATTACATCAGGATTGCGGTTGACGATTTCTTCCGGATCCATCATGAACCAACCTTCCTGATCGGCAGCAATATTCTCCGCACCAATCATTTCAAGCATTTGATCCATAAATGTATTTTTACCTGGTGTGTAGATTTCTGGCGCAGGTGATGTTTCAACGAAAACTGTTTTTTTCTTTTCAACTGTTGCCGTTTTAGCTAGAACTTCTTCGACTTTTGCTTTCATGTCCGTAATGATTTTCTCAGCTTCTACTGTTTTACCAGTCGCTTGACCGATTGTTTCAATCGTAGTGTACGTTTCTTCAAAGTTTGCTGCGTTTTTCACAACAAAAACAGTAATTCCTGCGTCACGGATTTGCTGCAGTCCTGCCTCACCTGATCCAAGTCCGGATTCATGTGCAAAAACGATTTCAGGATTCATGGAAACGATTTTCTCAACGTTGAATTCCATACCGCCGATTTTCTCTTTTCCAAGTGCTTCTGCGGGATAATCATCGTAGTCATTGACGCCGACAACTTCAGCAGCAAGACCAAGTTCAAACAATATTTCCGTATTACTCGGCATCATCGAAACGATTGTTGCCGGTGCAGTTTTCAGGGTAATTTCATTGCCAACCGCATCTGTTAGCGTAATTGGAAAATCAGCTTTGACCTCTTCTACTTTCGGTGTTCCAGCTACTTCTGGCTTTTCTGTTGTTGCAGTTCCACATGCTGCGAGCAAGAATACTGCAAGAAATGCCGTTAATCCTAAATGCCAAATCTTTTTCATGTTGTTTTCCTCCTGTTTTATCCAAATAAAAATCCCCCGTAATTGCTACGGAGGAATAAGTTGAGTAAAAATCCGGACGTGCGGGGACGCCGATTTCCACTAATCCTATCCTCGTAGGGTACGTGTGATCCATAAAGGCAGGTCTCCTGGCTTGTGTTCAATACTAATCGCGTCTTCCCGGAAATTTTTCCAGTGACAATTTGCGACTAACTCACACTTACAGTGGCGGGACCGCGTCGGCATTGAACCGACTTCCCTTTTAACCCCGTTTTTAATGCGGGGCACCTTTATGTTTGGTATGTATTTTGTTCAACTTTCAGTATACTACAAATTTTTCTTGTGTCGATAGTGAAGGGAGATTTGTAGATTTAGATATGTTGAATTAAAGAATCCAGTTGAATCTGTTGTGTCGCTCGATGATGAGAGAGTATTAATTCGGAATGTAGATTGTGGATCGCTTGGCGCTTTGGGGATGTCTTTCGCTTGGAGCCTGGATTGACTCTTCGCATCCAGTCTCACGGCTCCGGCTACCCCTTTGCCGCGCCTGCGCTGGAGTGTACATTATTGAGAGAGAGTTGTAATTCGGGGTGTGGATTGTGAACGCTTGCCGCTTTGGGGATGCCTCTCGCCATGAGCCTGGATTAGCGCT
The DNA here is from genome assembly GCF_017347125.1 of Sporosarcina sp. E16_3. Lineage (NCBI taxonomy): Bacteria > Bacillati > Bacillota > Bacilli > Caryophanales > Caryophanaceae > Sporosarcina > Sporosarcina sp. E16_3. The sequence continues at coordinate 460 of NZ_JADPRX010000005.1, read as the reverse complement.
TCGCATCCAGTCTCATGGCTTCGGCTACCCCTTTGCCGCGCCTGCGCTGGAGTGTACATTATTGAGAGACAGTTGTAATTCGGGGTGTGGATTGTGAACGCTTGCCGCTTTGGGATGCCTCTCGCCCTGAGCCTGGATTGGCGCTTCGCATCCAGTCTCACGGCTTCGGCTACCCCTTTGCCGCGCCTGCGCTAGAGTGTACATTATCGAGAGTTTTATTTTGAGATGTATAGACTGATATTATAATGTGATTACTATTTGATATTAATTTCATTAAAGAAAGACGCAATACGAGCTACAGGTCTTATCCCCGACAATGAAATGCGCTTTCTAAGATAGACCATCTAGCGAAGGCGCGTCTTCGTGGTAGCCGGAGCGATAAGACTGAAAGTGGTCTCCTTTCCGGCTTATCGCGGGAGGCATCCACAAAGCGGCGAAGCGGTAGTAGTAGGATTTCAAA
>NZ_JADPRX010000004.1:0-151130 GCF_017347125.1 Sporosarcina sp. E16_3 | reverse complement strand
AGGAGCGACACTAATGAAAGGCAGCCCAATATCGCCGCGTCCTGCGGCAAAGGCTGCACACCCGCATCCTGCAGGCGCCGGAGCAATAAGACCTAGGAGGGATGTAGTTCAATCCCTCCCCAGTGATTTTCTGACGGGCTTATTGCGTAAGGCCATCACCAAGCGACAAAGCGGTGTTGGAAGAGCAGTCTATTTGTTAAGTGCTGATTATATAGATCACATTCTTACTTCATATCCATTTTGAATTCCAGGAACAATTCATTATAATGGCCAAGCATCTCAAGACCAAGATTTCTATATACTTCAAGGTGACTGCGCGTTTCTTCATCGGGATAGAAACGTTCATCTTCTGTCACTTCAGGATCCATCAAATCGAGAGCCGCTAAATTAGGTGTAGAATAGCCGACGTAATCGGCATTTTGTGCCGCAACATCAGCGTCGAGCATGAAGTTGATAAAAGCATGCGCACCTTCGATATTTTTTGATGTGCGAGGAATAACCATATTATCGAACCACAGATTTGAACCTTCTTCAGGAACAATATAATTGATATCCTCGTTCTCATACATCATATCTGCAGCTTGACCAGACCATGTAAGCGAGATGGCAGCCTCTCCGTTAATCATCAGTTGCGTCACTTCATCCCCGATGACAGCTTTGATATTAGGGCTAAGTGTTTTCAATTTGTCTGTCGCTTCTCGCAATTCGCCCATATTGGTGGAGTTCAATGAATAGCCTAATGAGTTTAGCCCCATTCCGATTGTTTCGCGTGCGCTATCGACAAGAATAACTTGCTGCGTAAGAGTCGGGTTCCATAGATCATCCCATTCTTCAAACGTCTGTCCCTGTAAAAGTGAAGAATTGTATGCAATCCCGACTGTTCCCCAAAAGTAGGGTAGTGAATATTTATTGCCAGGATCAAAAGGTAAATCGAGGAAATAGGGATCGATATTTTTGATGTTTGGAATTTTACTATAGTCGAGTGGCAACAGTAAATCTTTTTCCTTCATCATTTCAATCATGTATTCAGAAGGCATCGTAATGTCGTAGGATGTGCCGCCTTGTTCAACTTTCCCCATCATACCTTCATTTGAGTCAAACGTTTCGTACGTGACTTTAATACCTGTTTCTTTCTCGAATTGTTTGAGTAAATCAGTGTCGATGTATTCACCCCAGTTATAGATGGTAATTGAATTCTTATTGGCATTTCCTCCGCCTTCATTTAACTTTCCGTTAATGAGCAGTAAAATAGCGGAAATAATAATGATCACTACCGCACCACGTAAAATACCTTTCATTTCTTCACCCCCGAAAGCGGTGTTTTGGTTTTGCGGCTAACGGCGTAATAACCTAGAACTAGTACAACTGTCACTAAGAAGATAAGTCCCGATAATGCGTTAATTGTCAACGTAATTCCAGCGCGTGCCATTGAATAGATTTCAACGGACAGCGTGGAGAACCCGTTTCCAGTCACAAAGAATGTTACGGCAAAATCATCAAGAGAATACGTCAATGCGAGGAAGAAACCCGCAAGTATTCCAGGTTTAATAAAGGGAATAATAACGCGTGTTAAAACGTCGCGTTTTGAAGCGCCAAGATCGAGTGCCGCATCGATTAGCGTTGGACTCATTTCCTGTAGTTTAGGCAGTACCATAATGACAACAATCGGGATACTGAAGGCGATATGCGAAATAAGTACGGAAGCAAATCCAAGCTTGACGCCAATCATGGTGAATAAAATAAGGAAAGATGCACCGATGATAACGTCTGGGCTGACAATCAAAATGTTATTGAGTGACAATACGGCATTGCGCATCGCTTTATTGCGCATGAAAACAATAGACAATGCACCGAGCACGCCGATTGCAGTCGAGACGAGCGCAGACAGCAAGGCAACGACAATTGTGTTGATTAAAATGATAATTAGTCGTGTATCTTCAAATACTGCTGCGTAGTGTTCAAACGTAAATGATTCGAAATTGGACATGCCGCCGCCCGAATTGAACGAGTAAAAAATCAAGTAAAAAATTGGAGTATATAGAATAATGAACACGACTACCAAATAGAGTTTAGGAAGCTTACTTAATTTTTCCATTGATTGTCGTCCCCCTATCGCTACTGCTCGTAATCAACATGATGATAAACATAAATAAAATTAGGAATACGGCAATTGTTGAACCCATCCCCCAGTTTTGTGTAACGAGGAATTGCTGCTCAATTGCAGTTCCAAGTGTAATTACTTTGTTCCCGGCAATCAGTCGAGTAATCATGAACAGCGACAGGGCGGGGATGAAGACAACTTGAATTCCTGATTTAACACCATTTAACGTTAGGGGCCAAATGACGCGCCTGAATGTCGTCCATGAATTAGCACCGAGATCACGTGAAGCGTCGATAAGGGCAGGATTCAATTTATCAAGTGAATTGAAAATCGGTAAAATCATGAACGGGATGAAAATATAAACGGATACGAATACAAAACTGAAATCAGTGAATAAAATTTGCTGATTGCCGATACCGACTGTTTCTAACAATGCGTTTATTGGACCATAAAGTCCGAAAAGTCCAATGAACGCGTATGTTTTTAGAAGAAGATTAATCCAAGATGGAATAATAATGAGCAATAGCCAAAGTTGCTTATGCTTCGTCTTCGTCAGGAAATAAGCGGTTGGATAGGCAAACAGTAACGTGAACAATGTAATTAGAAACGCATACCAGAATGAACTGATAGTCAGTTTCAAATAGACAGAAGAGAAAAAGTTTTTATAGTTGTCAAAAGTGAAATGACCTGCTAAATCAAAAAACGAATAGTAAATGATAAGTGCAATCGGCGTGATAACAAAGAGAAGAATCCAAGCTGTATACGGAATTGTGTACAGCGGGCGTAGCGGTTTATTGTTCATTATCCGATACCCCATATGCCTCAAGTCTAGCGTCGAATTCCTCTTCAGATTCGTTTAGGCGCATAACATGAATGTCTTCTGGATCAAAATCGAGTCCAACTTTCACACCGACTTCCGCTTTTTTAGTTGAATGCACCAGCCATTCATTGCCATCAGTATCGTAAGTGGATAGCTCGTAGTGAACACCACGGAATAATTGCGTATCAACTGTCACGTTTAGTTTCCCTTTATCGACAGTAGTAAGTTCCAAATCTTCCGGGCGGATAACAATGTCTACTTTCTCATTTGGATTTAGCCCTTTGTCTACACATTCAAATGTTTTTCCAGTAAATTGAACGACAAAGTCTTCAATCATTATGCCTGGAACGATATTAGACTCGCCAATGAAATCAGCGACAAAACGGTTGATAGGTTCATCGTAAATATCGAGTGGAGTTCCTGATTGCTGGATTTCTCCTGCATCCAAGACAAAAATTTCATCGGACATTGCAAGTGCCTCTTCCTGGTCATGTGTAACGAATACGAAGGTTTTACCTAATCGTTGCTGTAATTCCCGGAGTTCGTATTGCATTTCAGAACGCAGTTTCAAATCGAGTGCTGATAGCGGTTCGTCGAGTAAAATAACTTCTGGATCATTGATGATTGCGCGTGCTATGGCGACACGCTGACGCTGCCCACCAGACATTTCTGCTATCTCACGATTTTCATAGCCTTCAAGATTGACGAATTTCAGTGCTTCAATAACACGGCGTTTCACTTCATCTTGTTTAACTTTCTTAATACGCAGCCCGAATGCAACGTTTTCAAAAACATTCAAATGTGGAAACAGCGCATAGTCTTGAAAAACGGTGTTTACTTGGCGTTCATTGGCAGGTACGTCATTGATTTTTTTTCCGTTGAAGAAAATTGTGCCTTCTGTTGGTTCGATAAAACCTGCAATGAGACGAAGGATTGTCGTTTTGCCGCAACCTGATGGACCCAGTAATGTGTAAAACTTCCCACGTTCCATTTCAAAGGAAACACTGTTCAATACGGTTGTATCATGGTTATATTTTTTTGTAACATTTTCAAATCGAATAATTGGCTGAGTCGTCATGCTGACACTCCTTTTCTTTATAAGTAAGATTCCGTCGCGACGAGCAGTATTTCGCTCGTTCCATTGAACGCATTTGATAAACAGTGATGCTCGGATGCGTCATAGTAAACTGCATCTCCTTTTGAAGCAATGTGCTGTGTATTGCCAATTACAACAGCGACTTTTCCTTCCAAGACGTATATAAATGTTTCGGCAAGAGATGGCTCGAACTTTTTGAATTCGCCCTGTTTGTGAAATGTGATGTGGACAGGTTCCATTTCATTCTCATTCGATCTGGGCACTAACCAGCGGATGCTATATTTCATCTCATCATCCGTATAGATTGTCTGATTATCAGTTGAGTAAACAATTTGAACATTTTTTTTCGGTTCATCGAAAAAGTCTTTGGGTGTCGTTCCTAGCACTTCTAATAATGCGAAAAGTGTTTCAATAGAAGGAGAGTTCAGGTTGCGTTCTAACTGCGATATATGGCCTTTTGTTAAATCAGTCCGTTCGCCAAGTTCTTCCTGTGTCAGCCCTTTTTTTAAACGCAGGCTTTTAATCTTACTTCCAATCTCCACGGACATTCCGCCCCATTCGTAATGAAGTTTATTTATAGTATACTTCAAGTTTACTGAAAACCCTTTTTAATTATACAAAACCTCATCTGAAAATCAAGAACTATTTACGTGATCATCATTTCAACTTTTGACATAATCTAATTGAACAGTGGTTGATATATGTCAATGAGCAGTATTCAAAATTGTTTTACGCATTTCCATTCATGCTTTATTGATGGAAATCTAGGCTGTTCGTGGTATAATATAGCGAATAAAGGGGGGCTTTGATTGGGGAAAAAGAAAGTTTTTTATTTGGACCCAGATGACCGTAAATGGACAATGGAAGACCTCGGACTTAGTTGGGAATCAATTGGTAGTTTAAGGGGAGATAAAAAAGAAGTCGAAGGCGTATTTCTTATGAAAAACGGAAAAATCCGTAATTTACTAGAACTGCCCAATCACTGTAAAATCTGCCTTGATCCATTAGATTATAATGATGAACACGATTCCATATTTTGCCCATCGTGCGATGAATGGCGTGAGAGCTCTTGCAGTGATCCAACCTGCGAATATTGCCTAGCGCGACCTGCGAAACCGTCTAATTGTAAATAACACTCATAACTCTTTTCCCTTAAGTGGGAGAAGGGTAAACATAATGATTGTATATACGTCATGGAATTGCCACATATTAAACAGAGCGGTGTTTGGACAAGGCGCTCTGTTTGAATTGAGGCCATTTTTTTGTTAGTCTTGATAAGGATTGTGCAGGGGATGTCCTGGCACAAAAGAATTAGTGGAGGGGTTATTTAATGATTAACCGTATGGTAGGTAAGCAGGCACCAGATTTCACATTGGATGCGGTATTAGCAGATAAGTCTTTTGGTAAAGTAAGCCTTCAAGAAAATATGAAAAACGATAAATGGACAGTATTATTCTTTTATCCAATGGACTTCACATTTGTATGTCCAACGGAAATTACAGCAATGTCTGATCGTTATGATGAATTCGAAGATTTGGATACAGAAATTATCGGTCTATCTACGGATACAATCCACACGCACCTTGCTTGGATCAATACAGACCGTAAAGATAACGGCCTAGAGCAGTTGAAATATCCACTTGCAGCAGATACAAACCACCAAGTTTCACGCGACTATGGTGTGTTGATTGAAGAAGAAGGTATCGCACTACGCGGTCTATTCATCATCAACCCTGAAGGTGAACTTCAGTACCAAACAGTATTCCACAACAATATTGGCCGTGATGTAGACGAAACATTGCGCGTGCTTCAAGCTCTTCAAACTGGCGGACTTTGCCCGGCTAACTGGAGACCTGGTCAGAAGACACTATAAGTAACAGTTGAAATTTTACCAAATGAAATCCCCGTGCATATATTAGCAGTGGGGATTTTTTTGAAAATGAAGGAGGAAAAAGCATGAAACTACGTGATCAATTACCTGAACTTGTAGGTGCAACAGCATGGTTGAATGGGGAACGAACAAAAGAGGAATTGGTTGGTGAAAAACCGACATTGGTTCATTTTTGGTCTGTTAGCTGTCACCTATGTAAGGAAGCAATGCCTGAGGTCAATGAATTTAGAGACAAATACAAAGAGGATTTAAATGTTATCGCAGTCCATATGCCACGTTCTGAGGACGATTTAGATCTAGTTCAAATCAAATCAGTCGCAGCTGAACACGACATTACTCAACCGATTTTTGTCGATAGTGAGGCGACATTAACGGACAAATTCGACAACCAATATGTTCCTGCTTATTATGTGTTTGATAAAGACGGACAGTTACGTCACTTCCAAGCAGGCGGCGGAGGCATGAAAATGCTTGAAAAACGCGTTAACCGCGTGCTAGATGAAATGAAAAAATGAGTGAAAGATCAGCCCGATTGCGCATTTGCGATGTCGGGTATTTTTTATGTTTATGTAGTAACCAGTGAATATTTGTGAGTGGTAATTCAGTGTGATACACTAATCGAATCCATTTAGTGGATAGGGGAGGATGCTCTATGAAAAAGGAATTTGCGGTGATTGGTTTGGGCCGTTTCGGGGGGAGTATCGTAAGAGAGCTAATTGAACTCGATGCTGATGTTATGGCAATTGATATCTCACCAGAAAGAGTGGATGAGTTTGCTCATATTGCAACACAGGCGGTCGCAGCTGACACGACGGATGAGTCTGTTCTCAGATCACTTGGCATCCGAAACTTTGAGCATGTAGTCGTTGCGATTGGTGAAAATATCCAAGCAAGTATTTTGACGACACTCATGTTGAAAGAAATCGGTGTGAAAAAAATAACAGTGAAAGCGCAAAATGATTCCCATGAAAAAGTGTTGCGTAAAATCGGGGCTGACCAGGTAGTACACCCTGAACGCGATATGGGTATCAGAATTGCGAATAATATGGTATCGAATAATATACTCGATTATCTTGAGTTGTCTGATGAGTATTCCATTGCGGAGATAAAGGCGAATGAAAAACTCGTTGGATCTACATTAATAGATCTAGACATTAGGGCCAAATATGGTGTCAATATTGTTGCCATTAAACGTGGTAAACATATTCTTGTATCACCTCAAGCGATAGAGAAAATTCGACTTGAAGATATCTTGATTGTGATTGGATCGGACGAGGAGATTCATAAGTTTGAAAAGAAAGCACTGCATTGATGAATATTAAAAAAACCGTAAACGCATAGTAGCGTTTACGGTTTTTTTAAAAGGTAAGAAAGTATAAGTTTTTTGACTTGGAATAGTGTCTAGCTCCAGGCGCCAGCCGCTCGGGTCATAAGCAATCCAGCTATGTGGCAAAGAGCGCCACGTCGTGCATGCAAGGATGCAGGTATGCGGTCGTTGCGACAGGACGTCGCGATCCTAGACTGCCTTCCCTTGGATCGACTTATGCCTGTCGCGTCTAGAAGGCGCCTTCCGCTTTTCTTATTTTATTAAACTTCCATAATCACAGGAAGCACCATTGGTTTACGTTTCGTCTTATCGTATAAATACGGTCCGAGAACATCAATGATTTCACTTTTCAGAGCATCGAAATCTGCGGGAGAACTTGCAAGCTTGCGTTGCATCTGTTTGGATAACATCTGTTGTGCTTCGTGAATCATTGCACCAGATTCACGCATATAAACGAATCCGCGTGAAATGATGTCTGGTCCCGAAACGACACGATTGCGTTTTAGGTCCACAGTTGCCACAACAATTACAAGACCGTCTTCAGACAAGATTCTACGATCACGCAGAACGACGCTGCCGATATCTCCGATTCCGCTTCCGTCAATATAGACATCACCAGAAGGAATTCGGCCTGCAAGGTGCGCTTCATCTTGTGTAAGAGCGAGTACATCGCCATTGCCCATGATGAAAGTGTTCTCTCGAGGAACATCACAAGAGACTGCAAGATCTGTATGGATTTTCAACATTCTATACTCACCGTGAATTGGCATGAAGAATTTTGGTTTGATCAATCTGATCATCAATTTCTGTTCTTCCTGTGAACCATGACCGGAAGTATGGATATTATTTAAAGAACCGTGGAGCACATCTGCACCCGCACGAAATAGTGCATTAATCGCTTTATTGATGCTAAGTGTATTGCCTGGAATCGGTGAAGACGAGAAAATTACCGTGTCGCCAGGATGGATTTGAACTTGTCTATGTGTACCGTTCGCAATGCGAGAAAGTGCAGCCATCGGTTCACCTTGACTACCTGTACAAAGAATTAATACTTTGTTTGCTGGCAGCTTATTCAATGATTGGGTATCAACAAATAATTCTTTTGGTGCATCGATGTAACCAAGTTCACGCCCAATTGTAATGGCGTTGTCCATGCTACGGCCGAACACTGCGATTTTACGACCCAATACCTGAGCAGACTCAATCACTTGTTGTAGTCTATGAATATTCGATGCGAATGTCGCGAATATAATACGGCCCTCAACTTTTCTGAAGATTTCATTCAAGCTGTCGCCGACTTTTCGTTCAGACATTGTGAAGTTAGGGATTTCAGCATTTGTACTATCTGACAACAGACAAAGTACGCCTTCGCTACCGATTTTCGCCATCTTCGTCAAGTTTGCTGGTTCCCCAACTGGTGTGAAGTCGAATTTGAAATCACCCGTGTGAACAATATTACCGGAAGGTGTTTTAACTACAACACCGAATGCATCAGGAATACTGTGTGTAGTCCTGAAAAATGATACTGCTGTCTTACGGAACTTAAATACGTCATCCTCACCAAAAGGAATTAACTTAGTAGTCCGTAACAGGCCATGCTCTTCCAGTTTGTTACGCAAAAGTCCAAGTGCAAGTTTTCCGCCATATACTGGAACATTAATTTTACGAAGAAGATAAGGTATACCACCAATGTGATCTTCGTGACCATGTGTAATAAATAGGCCTTTAATCTTGTCCACATTTCGTTCAAGATATGTGTAATCCGGAATGACGTAGTCGATACCGAGTAATGCGTCATCGGGGAATTTAATACCCGCATCAATTAGAATAATTTCATCTTGGAATTGTACACCATATGTGTTTTTACCGATTTCACCTAGTCCGCCTAAAGCGAAAACAGCAGTTTCATTGTTTTTAATAGATTTCATGTTTAAACCTCTTCAAGCTCGAAATAGGGTGCAGCCTGTTCGTATTCAAGATGAACACCTTCAAGAAGTTGGACATATTCGATATTAAAAGCACGGTCTTTCAACTTCGCACGGACTGACCTTTCCGAATCCGCTTCGATGTACATACTTTTTGTGTTTTCACGGACTGGAATTTGAAGCAAGTTCTCTTGATAATAAATTTTATAAATCATCGTTTGCTCTCCTTTTTACGTTCGATTGAACTGATTCTCTTTATATTAGCATGACACTTCTTTAAAATAAAGAAAAGCCCACCAATTTGATGGCAGGCTTAACATAATTAAGCGATAGTTTTTTTTCCGAGTATGCCATTTAGCCGTTTCAACCATTTTCGTTTTAGGCGTTTGTACATGGCGACATCACTCCTCGAAATCATTATACCAATGTCAGAACATTTTGTCAAGAAGGGATTTCTGTATAGCGGAAAGATCCATCCATGAATATACAGATTCCATTCAACATGCTTTGCCGCTTTCTAGTGATAGCCGGATTTAATCTCGCACAAGTGGAGTAGCACCGGGAATATCCTTAAAAGGTGATTCTTTATCAATATGATCATAGAACATTACGCCATTCAAATGGTCAAGTTCGTGTTGAAAAGCGATAGCGGCAAGTCCTTTCAATCTTTTTTTGAATTCGTTTCCATCAGGATCGTATGCTTTAATCGTAATCCGTGCATAACGAGGTACAAATCCTTCTATATCGCGATCTACTGAAAGGCATCCTTCGCCTGAAGGAAGATAGGTTTTTTCGATTGAGTGACTGACGATTTTGGGGTTAACAGCAATAAAACTAACTGTTTGTTGAACATCATCTGTAATATGGAGCGCAAATATTCTTTTCGATTTGTCTAATTGTGGTGCGGCCAGGCCGATTCCAGGGCGGAGGTCGAACTTTTCACTAAGTTCGGGATCTTGACTATTAATAACGTACCCAATTAAATCGTCGCAAAGTTCTCGGTCAACGTTGGACAATGGGAACCTTAATTCTTCAGCTTGTGTGCGGAGAGCGGGGTGTCCGTCCCTGACAATATGTTCCATTAAAATCATTATTGAATCTTCCTTTCGAATTTACTCTATTCAATAGTATAAACGAATGTGAATAGGGGTGAAAGAAATTGAACGCGAAGTTGAATAGTGAAGTGTAAAACGTTATAGTGTAGAGGGAAATTGGGGGTTGGCAATTTTGAGGGAAACGATTATGGGGTTCATATTAGCGATAACTTTGATGCTGTCCGGATGTAATTCTGACTCGTCGATTGAAAAGAAGCTGTCAGCTACCATAACAAAAATGAATAATGCTGAACAAGTGTATCAAGATGCGCAAGGTGAATTGGCGGAGCTTGAAAAATCGGAACAGGAATTATTCAATCAGGCGATGGAATTGACGCAACAACAGCTGGGTGAGCTGGAAATAAAGGTAGCTGAACTTGAAGCATTGCTGGGACAACGACTTACTCATATAGAAGGAGAAGAAAAGTCCATCAGTAAAGCAAGCAAATCCGTGGATGAGCTCGATGCAATCATAGAACAAGTAGATGGAAATGTTGGAAAAGGGTTAGAAGAACTAAAAAGAGCGGTTACAAACCGATATGAGCTCCATTCAGCTTTTGTTGTTGAGTATAAAAAACTCACCAGCTTGCAAAAGGAGTTATACGAAATGCTTATTGCTAAAGAAGGTGAACTGAAAGGACTGAAGGATAAAGTTGGGGAAGTGAATGAGCAGAATGAGTTAGTCCAATTAGCGGTTAACTCCTTTAATGACGCGACGGTCAAAGTGAATGTATTGAAGGAAGATGTTTTTTCTAGTTTACAAATAGGAAAATGAGGAATAACAAGGTGAGGGAGTAAAATCTTCGCCTTTTTTTATGATTTTAAAAGTTAGGAAAAAGACATTCTATTATAATACAGACGGCTTATTGTGCTAATACAGTTTGGTGTTAACTATCAATTCTACTAGCTATTAACTCCAAGGGGACATGTAATTACTATGTTTGACCATTCAGTTCTGATTAGATATACTGTGAATGGAATAGATTGTACCAATCAATAAAGTAATGGTTCATAATACAGTTAAAAAGGAGAGTTGCCGAAATGGCTGCCAAAAAAGACAAGCAGTTCGATCCGGTGGAAACACTTCACGCGATTGAAGAAAAGTTTGAAATGTTCCAGATCTTGAACGAAGAAGGCGAAATCGTTAATAAGGATGCAGATCCGAATTTATCCGATGAAGAACTCATTGAGTTAATGACTCGTATGGTATATACACGTATTTTGGATCAACGTTCAATTTCGTTGAACCGTCAAGGACGTCTAGGATTTTACGCACCGACAGCAGGACAAGAAGCATCACAACTTGCTTCACAGTTTGCACTAGAAAAAGAGGACTTCATCCTTCCGGGTTACCGTGACGTTCCACAAATGTTGTTCCACGGATTGCCTTTATCTACGGCGTTTCTATGGTCACGCGGGCACTTCCAAGGGGGCGCTATTCCTGAAGGCGTTAATGTATTCCCACCACAAATTATTATCGGTGCACAATATATTCAAGCGGCAGGTATTGCACTTGGCTTCCAAAAACGCGGAACGAAAGCAGTTGCAATGACATATACAGGTGACGGCGGAACATCGCAGGGTGATTTCTATGAAGGGATTAACTTTGCGGGAGCATATCGTTCTCCAGCAATCTTTATCATTCAAAACAACCAATTCGCGATTTCAACTCCACGTGAAATGCAAACAGCTGCAAAAACACTTGCACAAAAAGGTATTGCAGCAGGGATTCCAAGTATTCTTGTTGACGGTATGGATCCACTTGCAGTGTATGCGGTTACACGCGACGCACGCGAGCGCGCAATCAATGGCGATGGACCAACACTGATCGAGGCACTTTGCTACCGCTACGGACCACATACGATGGCAGGAGACGATCCTACACGTTACCGTACTTCAGAAACTGACAGCGAATGGGAAAAACGCGATCCGCTAATCCGTTTCCGTACATACCTCGAAGCAAAAGGTATTTGGAATGAAGAAAAAGAAAACGCAGTAATTGAACGTGCTAAAGAAGAAATTAAAGAAGCAATCAAAATAGCAGATGCAGCTCCTAAACAAAAAGTGAGCGATTTTATCAACATCATGTACAAAGGCGAGCTACCATACAACTTGCAAGAGCAGCTAGCCATTTACACAGAGAAGGAGTCGAAGTAACCGATGGCACAAATGACGATGATTCAAGCAATAACTGATGCTCTACGTACGGAGCTGAAAAATGATGAAAACGTCCTCGTCTTCGGTGAAGACGTTGGAAATAACGGTGGAGTATTCCGTGCAACTGAAGGCTTACAAAAAGAATTTGGCGAAGTGCGTGTATTCGATACGCCGCTTGCGGAATCTGGTATTGGTGGACTAGCAATTGGATTAGCATTTACAGGTTTCCGTCCAGTTATGGAAATCCAGTTCTTTGGATTCCTTTATGAAGTAATTGACTCAGTTAGTGGTCAACTTGCGCGAATGAGTTTCCGTAGTGCTGGACGTTTCAATGCACCTGTTACAATCCGCTCACCATTCGGTGGCGGCGTAGCAACACCTGAGATGCACGCTGACAGCCTTGAAGGTCTCGTAGCTTCACAACCAGGGTTGAAAGTTGTTATTCCTTCAACGCCTTATGATGCTAAAGGGCTTTTGATATCTGCAATCCGCGACGACAATCCGGTCATTTTCCTTGAACATATGAAACTGTACCGTTCATTTAGACAAGAAGTTCCTGAAGAAGAGTACACAATTCCACTTGGCAAAGCGGATGTGAAACGTGAAGGGAAAGATCTTTCAATTATCACGTACGGCGCAATGGTTCACGAAAGCTTGAAAGCGGCTGAAGAGCTTGAAAAAGAAGGCTTCTCAGTAGAAGTTATCGACTTGCGTACAATTCAACCGATGGATATCGAAACAATCATTGCATCTGTTGAAAAAACAAACCGTGCAATGGTTGTACAAGAAGCGCAGAAACAAGCAGGAATTGCTGCGAACATCGTAGCTGAAATTACAGAACGTGCAATTCTAAGCCTTGAAGCACCTGTTCTTCGTGTAACGGCACCGGATACGATCTATCCATTTGCACAAGGCGAAAATGCTTGGCTTCCAAATGCAAAAGATATTATGGAAACAGCTAAAAAAGTATTGACGTTCTAATAAAGTCTGAATTAAGAAAGGGTGAATCGCGTGGCATATGAATTCCGTTTACCAGATATCGGAGAAGGAATCCATGAAGGTGAAGTCGTAAAATGGTTCGTCGCTAAAGGCGATAAAATCAATGAAGATGACATACTTCTTGAAATCCAGAACGATAAAGCAGTTGTAGAAATTCCATCACCGGTTACGGGTACTGTAGAAGAAATAGTCGTTTCCGAAGGCACAGTTGCAATCGTGGGGGATGTATTAATTCGCTTCGATGCACCTGGTTATGAAAATGTGAAAACTGAAGAGGATGACAACGCTGAAACTGAAGCACAAGTTCAAGCAACTGCTGAAGCAGGTCAACCGATTGAAAAAGAAGAGGCGCCTAAGGACCAACCGGCGGCAACGATAGCTGCCCCATCTGCAAGTGTACAAGCACAAACAGATGTCGATCCGAATCGTCGAATTATTGCAATGCCTTCAGTACGTAAATTTGCGCGTGAGCAAGGTGTCGAAATTCAGCAAGTTGCAGGATCAGGCAAAAACGGCCGCGTTTTAAAAGAAGACATTGAATCATTCAAAAATGGTGGTCAAACTCAGGCTGTAGCTTCAGCGGTGGTTGACCAAGACGTTCAAGTTGAAAGTGATGTTGCGCAAGAAACTTCAGCTCCGGCTCCAGTTCATCTTGAAGGCGATTTCCCCGAAACACGAGAAAAAATGTCTGGAATTCGAAAAGCGATTGCCAAAGCAATGGTCAATTCAAAACATACTGCTCCGCATGTTACGTTGCTTGACGAAGTGGATGTTACAGAACTCGTTGCACATCGCAAAAAGTTCAAAGACATTGCTGCAGAAAAAGACATCAAACTTACGTATTTGCCTTATGTCGTCAAAGCACTCGTTTCGACATTGCGTGAATTCCCAGCGTTTAACAGCTCACTCGATGATGCTACGCAAGAAATTGTTCAGAAGCATTATTATAATATTGGTATCGCTGCAGACACTGACCGTGGACTTCTTGTCCCTGTTATCAAGCATGCGGACCGCAAATCGATTTTCGCGATTTCTGATGAAATCAACAGCCTTGCTGTAAAAGCACGCGATGGTAAATTAGCACCTGCTGAAATGAAGGGTGCATCTTGTTCAATCACGAATATTGGGTCTGCAGGAGGACAATGGTTTACACCAATCATTAATCATCCTGAGGTTGCAATTCTCGGAATTGGCCGCATCGCAGAAAAGCCAGTTGTAAAAAATGGTGAAATCGTAGCGGCACCTATGTTAGCATTGTCATTGGTATTCGATCACCGGATGATCGACGGCGCTACTGCACAACATGCGTTGAATCACCTTAAGAGATTGCTCGCAAATCCGGAACTTTTATTAATGGAGGCGTAAACAATGGTAGTAGGAGACTTTCCAATCGAAATAGATACACTTGTCGTAGGTTCTGGACCAGGAGGATATGTCGCAGCAATTCGTGCGGCACAATTGGGCCAAAAAGTAATCGTTGTTGAAAAAGGCGATATTGGTGGCGTGTGCTTGAACGTAGGATGTATTCCTTCAAAAGCACTAATTGCAGTTGGACATCGTTTTGCTAATGCTAAAAATTCTGATTCAATGGGGATTACAGCGACAGAAGTGAAACTAGATTTCACTAAAGCGCAAGCGTTCAAAGATGGCGTAGTCAACAAGTTGACTGGTGGAGTTGCAGGACTTCTTAAAGGAAACAAGATTGATTATGTGCAAGGTGAAGCTTATTTCGTCGATAGCAACACAGTACGTGTGATGGACGAAACATCTGCACAAACATACAAATTCAAAAATGCAATCATTGCAACGGGTTCACGTCCGATTGAAATTCCGACGTTCAAGTTTACAAAACGCGTTATTAATTCTACAGGTGCTTTGGCTCTTACAGAATTACCGGGTAAACTTGTTGTTATCGGTGGCGGTTATATCGGTACTGAGCTAGGATCTTCATATGCAAACCTTGGATCAGAAGTAACGATTATTGAAGGCGGCAATGACATTCTTGCAGGTTTTGAAAAACAAATGACACAAATCGTTAAAAAAGGCTTGAAGAAAAAAGGCGTCGAGGTTGTCGTTAAAGCTTCTGCAAAAGGCGTTGAAGAGACAGCTACTGGCGTTACAGTAACATACGAAGTAGGCGGAGAAGAGAAGAAAGTCGAAGCTGATTACGTACTAGTTACAGTAGGCCGTCGTCCGAATACGGATGAAATCGGAATAGAAGAGATGGGCATCAAATTCCTTGAACGCGGTCTTATCGAAGTCGACAAACAATGCCGTACAAGCATTCCAAATATCTATGCAATTGGTGATATTGTTCCAGGACTTCAGCTTGCACATAAAGCTTCTTATGAAGCTAAAATTGCGGCAGAAGCAATTTCGGGCGAGAAGTCTGAAGTTGACTACTTGGCAATTCCTGCCGTTTGTTTCACTGATCCTGAACTTGCAGCTGTTGGCTTGAATGAGCAACAGGCAAAAGAAGAAGGTTATGAAACGGTAGTAGGGAAATTCCCATTTGCAGCTAATGGACGGGCGCTTGCGCTTGATGCTTCAGAAGGTTTCGTCAAACTTGTATCACGTAAAGAAGACGGACTTCTACTTGGTGCGCAAATCGTGGGTGAAAGTGCATCAGATATGATCTCTGAACTTGCTCTTGCAATTGAGGCGGGAATGACGCTTGAAGATATCGCAATGACAATTCATGCTCACCCGACATTGAGTGAAATCTCAATGGAAGCGGCGGAAGTTGCTTTGGGTAAACCAATTCATATGATTTCGAAATAAGTATCTAGAGTACGAGATTAAAACCGTCGATGAGGCAGCAAGATATCCTCATCGACGGTTTTTTAGTTTAAATCGGGCTATGAAACTGGTATCTGGATTAGCATGACCCAACTTCTTTTACCTTGTTATGCAGGTTTAGGTAAATTTGCGAGAATCCTCCCTAATTCATTGGGGAGATGAATCGCAAGGTCTCGAACTATATGTATTGAGCTCTATTATTAAGTAGTGTGAATAATTGGTTAAATGCGGTATGCTATGTGTATAAGAAAACAACACTTAGTTCACGCGAGAACCTGCGTATATAACGTCAATTATCACTTAGTATGGTCTGTGAAATATCGTCATCCTTTATTAACGACAAAAATTGAAGAAAGGCTAAAAGAAATCTGTCATGACATCGCGAAAGATAAAGACTTTATTCTACACAAAATCGAAGTGGGAGAACAAGACCACGTCCATGTGTTTGTCTCAGGACATCCAAAAATTTCTCCTTCCTACATGGCGAAAATGTTAAAAGGGATTTCAGCTCGAAAGCTATTTGTGGAATATCCCTAATTGAAAAAGAAATGCTGGAAAGGCCGTTTATGGAATGGCAGCTATTATCTAGAGACCATTGGGTCTACTTGAGAAGAAAACATCAAAAAATATATCGATCGACAACAGATAGGGGTGGCTATTGATGATGATGACGGCCTATCAATTTAAGTTAGCTCCAACGCCAGAACAACGGGAACAGATTTACCACACGTTGAATCTGTGTCGCTGGTTGTATAACTCAGGGCTTGAGCAGCGTATGATTGCCTATAAAAAACAGGGAAAAAGCCTGTCGTTTTACACCCAAAAGAAAGAGCTTCCTGCACTTAAAAAAGTGTTGCCTGAATTTAAAGGCGTTCATTCTCAAGTATTGCAAAATGTGCTAGAAAGACTTGATGGGGCCTATCAAAACTTTTTCAGACGTGTGAAAACAGGTGAGAAGGCTGGATTTCCTCGCTTCAAAGGACGAAATCACTACCACTCTTTTACGTATCCACAAAGCGGATTCAAGATCGAAGGAAACTTCTTAACGCTCTCCAAAATCGGGAAAATACAACTCAATCGCCATCGGGTCATGAAGGGGCAAGTGAAAACATGTCAAATCATTCATAAGAATGGACAGTTTTTCGTCAGCTTCTCCTGTGAAATTAATGCACGAAAACCTAAAAAGAAAAACCAGCGTGCTGTAGGCATCGACTTGGGTGTCAGACATCTCGCAATCACGTCGGACGGTAATTTTCATGATAACCCCAAACACCTACAGCAACTGGAGCACAAACTAAAGAAGCAGCAACGATTGGTATCCAAGAAAAAGCGTGGTTCCAATCGACGTAAGAAAGCAGTTCATCAACTAGCAAAGCTGCATGAACATATTGCGAATAAGCGAAAAGATACAGCACATCAAACAGCAAGGAATCTTGTAGACGTGTATGATGTACTTGTATTTGAAGACTTGGACATTCAAAAGATGGTGAAAAGTCATGATTATGCGAAAAGCATTGTCGACAGTGCATGGAGAAAACTCATTGACTACACGACTTACAAAGCTGCAAAAGCTGGTAAGCAAGTGTTGCTTGTCAATCCATATAACACGACTCAACAATGTTCAAACTGTCTAGAAATCGTAAGAAAAACAAAAGGAGAGCGAGTTCACCGTTGTCGGTGTGGCTATGTAGACGACCGCGATGTCAACGCAGCCAAAAACATCTTGAGACTCGGCTTGGAACAGATTGCTTAATACCTAAGTATCATAAGGTGCGGAACGTGCCTTCGTGGAGAGGGCGGCAATGGCCGGCTCAATGAAACGGAAAACACATTATTTTGTGTATCTGCCTAACTAGATCCCCCTAATTACTTGGAGGTTTCTACTTTGTGCGGATGCTCGGTAATTTATTGCCGAGAGGTTCACTAGATGTGGATGAAGAAGAGAGTCAATGCATTAACGGGGGGGATTCAAATGGAATGGAAAACAAAAGTAACAGAACTGCTTGATATCAATTATCCAATCATCCAGGGCGGGCTCGCGTACTTGGCTTATGCACAACTGGCAGCTGCTGTTTCGGAAGCTGGGGGACTTGGGCAAATTACTGCGATGAGTTTGGATTCCGCAGATGCGCTACGCGGTGAGATAAAGAAAGTGAAAGCGCTGACTGATAAACCGTTCGGAGTGAACTTTGCGATTGGACAACATGGACGTCCATATGCCCATATGGTGGAAGCTGCTCTGGAAGAAGGTGTTACAGTAATGTCTGTAACGGGTGGAAATCCCTCGCCGTTTTTTGCTCAACTTGAAAATACAAACGTTAAAAAGCTCGTGCTAGTTGCTGCTAAAAGACAGGCTCAGAAAGCAGAATCACTTGGAGCTGATGCAGTTATGGTTGTTGGGCAAGAAGGTGGGGGACATCTTGGGCGTGACGATGTCGGAACAATGGTGCTTGTGCCGCAAGTTGTCGATGCTGTTTCAATCCCAGTTATTGCATCCGGTGGCATCGGGGATGGTCGCGGTTGGATGGCTGCTCAGGCACTAGGCGCCGAGGGAATCGAGATGGGAACTAGATTTATTGCGACGAAAGAGTGTGTTCATGCATCTCAGGCTTATATAAATCTGCTTCTTGCAAGTAGTGAAACCGATACGACTGTCATTAAAAGAACACTAGGAGCACCTGCCCGAGCGTTGACTGGGAGTTGGACGAAGAAAATAATTGACATGGAAGCCGAAAATGCTGATTATGAAGCGATGAAAGATTTAATCAGCGGTGAAGCGAACCGCCGTTTTATTCATGATGGAGATGCTGATAATGGTTATGGATGGGCTGGTCAGGTTGCTGGGCTAATCAACGATGTACCATCCGTTGCAGAATTAGTTGAGCGTATGGTGAATGAAGCGGAAACAATCCGTAAAAGATGGAACTAAAGAGAGTAAAGGGAGCGAATTAGCATGGATTATAATTATCCTATTAGGCATGACTGGTCGACCGTAGAAATTATCGCAGTCGCGGCATTTTATGAGGCAGTTGAAAAGGCATATGAATCTGGTATTGCAGGAGAAAAACTGATGGAGACGTATCGGGGATTTAAAAAAGTGGTCCCTTCCATGGCGGAAGAAAAAACATTGTGCAAGGAATTTGAGGAAGCGAGCGGTTACGTCTGTTACCGTGTAGTTCAAATGGCAAAAGGTTCAAATGGCGAAGAAATAATAAAAGGAATGCCCTCGCGCTAAGCGGGAGCATTCCTTTTATTTTTTATTGATGACTACATCATAAACAGGTAGCAGTTGGTCAAAAGTCTCTTCTGCAAATGCCATGAATTCTTCAGTAGAAAGTTTAACAGCATCTTCACGTGGCAAATGACGACCGACAAGGAACTCCGCTTTTTTGACCGTTTTTAGCCGTTCTAAAAGTTGTTCGAGTCCATCGTCCCCTGCTTGTACTATAGTTGTGGCTTCGGGTTTCATGTGATCGCCAGAAACGATATAAGTGCCGGGAAGGGAAGTTAAAATCCTTAAGTTCAGATCTAAACGCTCGGCAATTCCCTTTTTATCTGGATTCTCATAAATTACCGCTAAAATAATGAATAAATGTGTTCCCCATAAGCCAATCTGAAAATGAGGCAACGCTTTGTAACCTCGTTTTGCAGGTGCGAATGCGACCCAACTGTCATTTGGCGGATTTACTGTCCGTCTTGCGTGTTTAGCCACATGCGGGAAAAATTCATCAGTCCCATGTGCAGAAAGGCGGTCCGCAAAATGTGTACCTAAAGTTCCGAACTTCGGCTGGATACGATTTTGCAATGCTTCCATCCGATTTTCTAGCCCTTCAATTGAAAATACATCAAAATCATCATTTTCCCAAAAACGACCAAGCATATTCACTACCCCCGATTACATTTACACGTTTATCATAGCAGAAAACGGGGAACAATCTTTAGTAACAAGGCTTATAACTAGAGCAAACATCAGTCGCAGCATATTTTAATTATAACTAGCAGAAAATTTAGACTATATGAAGAAAAAGGGGTGTCAACTATGAAACAAGTCGTCCATGTAATCCGCAAAGCCGATGTAGAGAAAGAATATGTAAAGCTACTTAACCTAGAACTCGATTATGAACTTGCAACGCTTTTCGATGCTGTGCAAGAAGATGATGCAAAACAGAAAATGAAAAGCAAACATAGGCTTATGGAGATTCGCCGTGAGCTGGAGATACTAAATGGCTTCGCATGATTCCGATTGGCGCACCAGAAAGGCATCCATACACTTCCTGTAGAAACAGGGATAGTGTAATGAGATGCCTTTTTCGATATAGTGTATATAGGTAGTGGTAATGAAAGGGGTGACTTTATGAAGTGGGGAATTATTGATCGATATGCAAAGTCGTTGATAAAAGAAGCGGGTCATAAAATTCGTGTGTCTTTTTTCAATCAAATCGATATCGATTCAAAATCAAGTGCGAATGATCTTGTGACGAATATTGATAAAGAAATCGAACAATTTTTCATCAGTAGAATTAAAAGAGATTTCCCTGACCATAAGATTTTAGGTGAAGAAGGGTTTGGCGATATTGTTCAGACGCTTGATGGGGTTGTTTGGATGCTTGACCCAATTGATGGAACGATGAATTTCATCCACCAAAAGCGGAACTTTGCCATTTCTCTTGGAATATATGCTGAAGGCGTCGGTATGCTTGGTTATATTTATGATGTGATGCGCGATGATTTTTATCATGCTGCTAAAGATGAAGGGGCTTATTTCAATGATGAACGGCTACCGCAATTAGAGATTACGCCATTAGCAGAAGCCGTTATTGGTATTAATGCCAGTTGGGTGGCTCCGAATCGCTTCGTTGATAACGAAAAAATTATTGAGCTGATTAAAAAATGCAGGGGCACAAGATCGTATGGCTCAGCAGCGCTCGAGCTTGCGTATGTCTCGTCTGGCAGGCTGGATGCATATATGTCTATGAGGTTGTCGCCATGGGATGTTGCTGGAGGTATTGTTATTGCGCAGGAGGTCGGTGCTGTCGCAACAAACATGAAAGGGGATTTTCCGCACCTTCTTGGGCAAGATACATTTATAGTCGCAAGGCCAGGATTGCATCAAGATATAGTGACAAACTATATCGACCTAAAACAATAAAAAAAGGACGTTACAAGCACCGGATACTCCGATTACCTTGAAACGTCACATTTGAAAAGTATTTTATTAAAGTAGTCCTTGTTCTCTATATTTCTTTTTCGTTTTAAATCCGTTACCCATAATTAGAATCAATGCAACGATTGCTACAATCGCAATCGTGGGGCTGCTCATTCCGACTGCAACGCCGATTGCACACATAGAAGCAATAGCAGCAATGGCATAAAAAACGAAAATCCACTTGATGTTTTTCAAAAAAATACCTCCATCTACAATTAAATGTTTTCGAATTATCAATACATGTGCTATAATAACACAGTTAATCAACCGAAAAAAGAATAATGGAGTGAAATCATGACTAAACTTAGAAATGACTTACGTAACATAGCTATTATCGCCCACGTCGACCACGGAAAAACGACGCTTGTCGATCAACTTTTGAAACAATCGGGGATCTTCCGTTCTAATGAACAAGTAGATGACCGTGCAATGGACTCAAATGAAATTGAACGTGAACGCGGAATTACGATTCTTGCAAAGAATACCGCAATTGAATATAAAGATACAAAAATCAACATTTTGGATACACCAGGTCACGCAGATTTCGGCGGAGAAGTGGAACGTATCTTAAAAATGGTAGATGGTGTAATTCTTGTTGTTGACTCATACGAAGGGTGTATGCCACAAACGCGTTTCGTACTGAAAAAAGCGCTTGAGCAGAACTTGAAACCAATCGTTGTCGTTAATAAAATTGACCGTGAATTTGCACGCCCTGAAGAAGTAGTTGATGAAGTTCTTGAATTATTCATAGAACTTGATGCGAACGACGAACAACTAGAATTCCCAGTTATTTATGCATCAGGATTCAACGGTACTGCAAGCTTATCACCAGACGTTTCAACACAAGAAGAAACGTTGCGTGTTCTTTATGACGCGATTCTAGAACATATTCCTGCTCCAGTCGATAATCGCGACGAGCCTTTACAGTTCCAAGTATCCCTTCTTGACTATAGCGATTATGTTGGTCGGATTGGTATCGGACGGATTTTCCGTGGAACGATGCAAGTCGGCCAGTCGGTTGCCGTTATGAAACGTGATGGTACTGTGAAAAACTACCGTGTTACAAAATTGTCCGGATTCCTTGGTTTGAAACGCGTTGATATCCAAGAGGCTTTCTCTGGGGATCTTGTTGCAGTATCTGGAATGGAGAACATTGACGTTAGTGAAACAATTTGTCCGGCAGATCATCTGGAAGCACTTCCGGAGTTGTTCATTGACGAACCAACGTTACAAATGACATTCCTTGTAAACAATAGTCCGTTTGCAGGTAAAGAAGGTAAATGGGTAACGTCAAGGAAAATCGACGAACGCCTTCAATCGCAATTGCAAACAGACGTATCCCTTCGTGTAGATCCAACTGATTCGCCTGATGCATGGACTGTTTCAGGACGCGGTGAGCTTCACCTGTCTATTCTTATTGAAAACATGCGCCGTGAAGGATTTGAATTGCAAGTTTCGAAACCAACGGTAATTGTAAGAGAAATAGATGGCGTTCGTTGTGAGCCTATCGAACGTTTACAAATTGATATTCCTGAAGAGCATACAGGCTCTATTATCGAGTCAATCGGTGAACGTAAAGGCGAAATGATTGATATGATCAACAATGGTAACGGACAAGTTCGTCTAATATTCAATGTGCCTGCACGTGGATTAATCGGCTATTCAACAGAATTCCTTACATTGACAAGAGGTTATGGAATTATGAATCATACGTTCGATTCTTACCAGCCTATGGCAAAAGGTAAAGTCGGCGGTCGCAGAAACGGTGTTCTCGTTTCAATGGAGAACGGAACAGCTACGCCTTACAGCATCATGCAGCTAGAAGATCGCGGTATTATGTTTGTTGGTGCCGGAACTGATATCTACGCAGGAATGGTTGTTGGTGAAAATACGCGCGAAAGCGATTTGACAATCAACTTAACGAAAGCTAAACAAGCGACAAACGTTCGTTCAGCTTCTAAAGACCAAACAGTCACAACTAAAAAACCACGTATTATGTCGCTTGAAGAAGCGTTACAATACCTGGACGATGACGAGTATTGCGAAGTGACGCCAGTATCGATCAGGCTCCGCAAGAAGATACTTGATAAAAACGAACGCGAACGTGTTCAGAAAAAGAAATAATCACTGTTTAGACTTAAGTGATCTTAATAAAGGAAAGCATCTTGAGTGCTTACCCATACAGGTCTTGTCTACTGATAGGTCAGCACGGCTTTCTGAGGTCCTTTGATAGTGATGGAATCATTACTATTGCGACCTATTAGAAAAGCTTTACAGAAGGGAATGTGTTGAATGAGTGCTAGTGTTGGCGATACAGAGTTCGTATTCGGAAAGATGTCGGGTATTGCACGCTTAATTTACGAAGTGATGCCTTCCTATACGACTGCCGGTTATGTACTTTTTGCCCTCGTCTTCCTCATGTCGGCAATTGTTTATAAACTGGGATTTGCTAGAAAACTTAGGCCTTTACAGACTTTTTTCATCTATGCATTCCTGTTTATCGGCTGTCTAATTTTGACGTTTCTTGGCTTTTTCCTCCCGATTGTGGAGGCTCTCGTCGTGGCGGCTCTTATTTTAATCATCTACCGAGTGCGCAGGATGAATGAGTATAAAGAAAAAAAAGAAGACTCCATCATTTGATGGGGTCTTCGTTTTTGGGAATATAAGAAATAAACGTCTGTTTCTTAACCGATTTAATTAATGAAGCACCTGTAAGAAAAGCGTGGAAATCTGCATTTGTACTTGTACATTTCCGGCTTGCTTTGGACAAAATAATCAATACAGCTTTACCGGGATAGGGGTGGCTGGAAATGACTCCGTCATCTCCAGCCACCCCTTTTCGGTAATCCTGTTGCGACTATCTGTCCGTCGCTTACCTACGATGTTCAAGTGAAAAATGCAACTGCTTTGGAAGAAGCAAGAATAGATACCTTTCTATAGAGGGTGCAAGTGCCCGAAGATGAAATTTCGGGCACCCTATCGCATTTAATGAAGCCTTCCTAGTTAATTTTGCAAAGATCATACAAGTAATAGTGTGACGCCATATAGAATGTGACACTGCCTTAAAATCGAACAGGAAATGCGATAAAGAAGGATTAACATTGGACATCTCCCACTGTAACTAGTTACGGCTTTGCATTTATTGTATAATTTCTGCAAAGAACGCAGAAATTATACAAACCGAACCCTTCGCTGTCCGGTTGGCTGCTGCTTTATGGATAGGAGAGTGGATATTCACTCGTACCCAAAAGCTTTAGCATTTAGTAGTGTACCTGTATCTTTGGAGGGCGACGGACAAACGTCCGCTATACGATTAACGAAAAAAATGGGTAGGGATGCGACAAAGTCGCATCCCTACCCATTTAGAAATCCCGATAATGGTGTAGTAGTCGTTAAGTCCAATGCGATCCAAAAGAACATGTACATAGTGCCTAGTTTTTCATCCCAAAAGGAAGTATAAGTTTTTAGACTCGGGAAAGTGTTTAGGCTTCAGGCACCTTACGCTTTTCTCAGAATTCTTTTTCGATGGAGTGGGAACTGCGATGAAAAGTAAAGTTTCCAGTCGCAATCCGTGCAATCGTTTTTTCGGCAATCCGATCATTGCATTCTTGACACATATAGGTATGGATAGGGCGGTTTCGTAGTGTTTTGGCTAGTGGCAAATCGTCAGGGAGTTGCCCGACATTGTCACATATGACACATTTTACACGCATTGGAAATCCTCCTTCAGTCAACTCGGATCGCAATGACGTTGCGAATCGGATTATCGTTGTTCGAACCGTCTTTGAAGACAACGTGAACCGGACCACCCTCAAGTAGCGGCTTACCTTCGTCGCTGAATTTGAAAATGATATCATCGACTTTCGTAAGTGGGAATGAGTGACTTTCGCCGTCTGACGTTTCAAATGCTAGCGTTTGTGCGTTTTCCGCAGGCTCCGCGATTTTTAAAAAATGACGTAATTGAATACCATATGTTCCAGTAAGTACTTTTCGTTTTTCAAACTTTTTTTCTGTTTCCAGGGTAGGTGGGAACGTTGCGCCTTCCATTATTTCACGGGACCAATGTTTCCCCATATCTCTTTTATATTCTTCTAGTTCATCTTTTTCGATGTGGCTTTCTGTAAAATACGTTTTCAAATCAACGCGACGATCATCGAAAATCCACACGGTCGGGTCTAGTGTGATGACATGACGTACATTTCCTTTAATCGGAATTATTGATTCCAAATGAATATCCCCCTACTGAATTAAATTATCTTTTGATTCTAGTATAACGCTTTGATGTCTTCAGGAAAAGCTTTTGCTTTCTGACTTACAAGGTCAAAGGGAAAACGCTTGCTTTTTCTTGTTTTGAAAGATACAATTTATTGATAATAACCATAAAGAAATAAAAGTTTGATGGGGGCGTCCTCATGGATATAGAATTGCAGGAAACATATCAGCAAAAGGCAATGAAGCAGCTTCAAGCCGATGCTGATAAGATTGGTCAACTAATAAAAGTACAGATGGACCATTTGACGATGCCTCAGTGCCCACTCTATGAAGAAGTGCTGGATACACAAATGTATGGCTTGTCTCGTGAAATTGACTTTGCTGTAAAGCTAGGTTTGATTGATCGTCCGAAAGGCAATGAAATTCTTTCTTTACTTGAGAAAGAAATGACAGTGTTGCACGAAGTATATACGAGAAAATAAGCCAAAGACTCAAACTGACATAATGGTTTGAGTTTTTTGTTTAATGAAAAAGAGGTAACCCTATGAAAACTTATGCTAGAAAACTATTTCGCTATTTTGATTTTCCACTGTTTTTTGTTTACCTGTTACTTTGTCTGTTCGGATTGGTCATGATTTACAGTTCAAGTATGGTTGTAGCGGTGGGTCGCTATGATTATCCGGCTGATTATTATTTGCAAAAACAGCTGTTAAATTTAAAACTTGCCATCCCCGCTTTCTTTTTGGCGGCTTTTTTTCCGTACAAAAATTATAAACGAAAAAATTTGATGATATTTGCAGTAATAGGTATGTTATTTCTATTGTTTTTGGTTCATTTCATTGGTTCAGGTGATCATGTCGGAGCAACTAGTTGGATAAAAACACCTTTTGGGAATCTGCAACCTTCAGAAGTTGCGAAATTGGTTCTAATTGTCTATTTTTCTGGTGTTTTTGCAAAAAAATACGAGTCAGGTACAATTGACAATATTAATCAATCAATACTACCGCCAGTGGTTATTCTAGTATTGGCAGTCGGTTCTATCATGCTTGAGACAGACATCGGGGGTTCGTTCATTATTATCATCACTGCACTTTCCGTCCTTGCAGCGAGCGGTATTAAAAAAAGAACATTTATGAAAATAAGCGGAATAATTTCTGTAGGGCTTGTCTTTGCTTCCCTTGTTCTTTATTTTAAATGGGAAGCGATTGTGACTCCAGGTAGGGCAGGCCGTATACTGTCATTCCTGAATCCATTCGATTATATCCAAGGGTCTGGTTATCAGATTGCGAACGGCTATATTGCGATCGGTTCTGGTGGTTTACAAGGGCGAGGGCTCGGCAATTCTATTCAAAAAAGGGGCTATTTGCCGGAACCGCAAACAGATGTCATTATGGCGGTAATTTCGGAAGAATTAGGCCTTCTTGGTGCTATTATCGTAATCGGGGGACTTGGTTTTATCGTCTTAAGGGCTTTATCTATTGCATTGCAGGCAAAAGATCCCCATGCGCGCATGCTGGCTGCAGGAATTGGGAGTATGATAGGAATTCAAACATTTGTTAATTTGGGCGGCCTGACGGGGTTAATACCGCTTACAGGGGTTACGTTGCCGTTTATTAGCTATGGCGGTACTTCTGTTATTCTGTTATCTTTAGCTTTAGGAATATTAACGAATGTCTCAATGTTCGTAAAATATGAAAAAAACAATTAGAAAAGGAAGTGCCTTGTGATGGAACAGATTAAGAAAATCCTTGTAGCCAATCGTGGAGAAATAGCAATACGAGTTTTTCGCGCTTGTACCGAATTGAATATTCCGACGGTGGGTATTTATTCAACAGAAGATAGTGGGTCATTCCATCGTTACAAGGCAGATGAGTCTTATCTTGTCGGAGAAGGTAAGAAGCCAATTGATGCTTATCTTGATATTGAGGGGATTATCGCGATAGCGAAAGACTCTGGCGCGAATGCGATTCATCCTGGTTATGGATTTCTTGCTGAAAACAGAGAATTTGCAAAGCGTTTAGAAGAAGAAGGAATCATTTTCATTGGTCCAAGTTCAAAGCAATTGGATATGTTTGGAGATAAGGTGAAAGCACGTGAGCAAGCTGTTAAAGCGGGAATTCCAGTAATCCCAGGCAGTGACGGTCCAGTTTCTACAGTCGGAGAAGTCGCAATGTTTGGCGAATCGAATGGTTATCCAATCATTATTAAAGCATCTCTTGGCGGTGGAGGACGCGGAATGCGGATTGTGAATTCTGCCGAAGAAGTCAACGAGGCATTTGAACGTGCGCGGTCAGAAGCGAAATCTGCATTTGGATCGGATGAAATGTATGTCGAGAAATACATTGATAAACCAAAACATATCGAGGTTCAAATCCTTGGAGATACATACGGCAATATCGTCCATCTATTCGAGCGAGATTGCTCAATTCAGCGCCGTCATCAGAAAGTCGTCGAAATAGCACCTTCGATTTCGCTTGAGGATGGGTTAAGGGAAGAAATTTGCGAAGCGGCAGTAAAAGTGATGAAGAATGTTAATTATAAAAACGCTGGAACCGTGGAATTTCTCGTATCGGATGGTCGATTTTATTTCATCGAAGTAAATCCCCGTATTCAAGTTGAGCATACAATCACAGAAATGGTGACGGGTATTGATATCGTTCACGCGCAAATTCATATTGCAGATGGGAAAAGCCTTCATGATAGTGAAACGGGTATTCCCACACAGGACAAGATTCCGTTATTCGGATTTGCAATTCAATCTCGCGTGACAACAGAGGATCCATTGAACGACTTCATGCCGGATTCTGGAAAACTATCTGTTTACCGATCGGGCGGGGGATTTGGCGTCCGTTTAGACGCGGGGAACGGGTTCCAAGGGGCTATCATCACGCCGTACTATGATTCATTACTTGTTAAAGTATCTACATGGGGTATGACGTTCCGTGAAGCTGCTTCCAAAATGGACAGGAACTTACAGGAATTCCGGATTCGTGGCATCAAAACGAATATCCCGTTTCTTGAGAATGTTGTGAAGCATAAAAACTTCTTAACAGGTAACTATAATACAAGCTTTATTGATTCAACACCTGAATTATTCCTGTTCCCAGCCCGCAAAGACCGTGGAACGAAAATGCTTAATTATATTGGTAATGTTACGGTTAATGGATTCCCAGGAATCGGAAAACAATCAAAGCCAGTCCTTCATCCTGTGAGAAAACCACTAGTTGACCTACTTACACCGCCAAAACCGGGTACAAAACAGATTTTGGATGAACGCGGTGCTGAAGGGCTTATTAAGTGGATTAAAGAACAAGACGATGTACTTTTGACGGATACAACATTCCGCGATGCACATCAATCTTTGTTGGCTACACGGGTGCGTACTTCCGATATGACGTCAATTGCGGCTGAATCGGCAAGGCTGATGCCAGATCTGTTTTCTTATGAGATGTGGGGCGGGGCGACATTCGATGTTGCTTATAGGTTCCTGAAAGAAGATCCATGGGATAGGTTATTAAAACTGCGAGAACAAATTCCAAATGTGCTTTTCCAAATGCTGTTCCGTGGCGCAAATGCTGTAGGTTACACGAATTATCCAGACAATGTTATCCGGGAGTTCGTTAAGAAGTCAGCTGATGCTGGGATTGATGTATTCCGTATTTTCGACAGCTTGAACTGGATTAAAGGCATGGAAGTAGCAATTGACGCAACACGTGAAGCAGGGAAAGTCGCGGAAGCGGCAATTTGTTATACAGGGGATATTCTTGACGATTCTCGAGCGAAATACACGGTTAATTATTATAAAGAGATGGCAAAAGAACTTGAGTCAGCTGGAGCCCATATCCTTGCTATAAAAGATATGGCAGGTCTGTTAAAACCGGAAGCAGCTTATCGACTTGTATCTGAATTGAAAGCAACAGTTGACATCCCAATTCATCTCCATTCGCATGATACGAGTGGAAACGGTATTTATATGTATGCCAAAGCGATTGAGGCTGGCGTAGACATCGTTGACACGGCTTTAGGATCAATGGCAGGTCTAACTTCACAACCGTCGGCAAGTTCGCTACACTACGCGCTGCAAGGTGGTAAACGCAATGTACGTGCAAACGTGAAGTCGCTTGAAGATTTATCGTACTACTGGGAAGATGTTAGGAAGTATTATCAGCACTTTGAAAGTGGCATGATGAGCCCACATTCGGAAATCTATGTTCATGAAATGCCTGGTGGCCAGTATTCTAACTTGCAGCAACAAGCGAAAGCGGTAGGTCTAGGGGAGCGCTGGGAAGAAGTGAAGGGCATGTATTCTCGGGTTAACCTGCTATTCGGGGATGTTGTGAAAGTGACACCTTCATCGAAGGTTGTTGGCGATATGGCCTTATTTATGGTGCAAAATGAACTTGACGAAAAGTCAGTCCTTGTACGCGGAAAGTCCATCGATTTCCCGGAATCAGTTATTGAGTTTTTTGAAGGGTATATCGGCCAGCCATATGGCGGATTCCCGGAAGAACTTCAAAAAATCATTTTAAAAGATCGCCAAGCGATTACTGTCCGTCCTGGAGAACTATTGGAAGATGTTAATTTTGAAAAGCTACGGGATGAATTGAATATTAAATTGGAACGGCCAGTTACCAGTCATGAAGTACTTTCTTATGCCCTATATCCCAAAGTTTTCGAAGAATATTCCCAAACCAATAAGCTGTTCGGGGATGTATCTGTTATTGATACGCCTGAATTCCTATATGGAATGCGTCTCGGCGAGGAAATCGAAGTAGAGATTGAAAAAGGGAAAACGTTGATTGTTAAACTGGTGTCGATTAGCGAACCTCAATCAGATGCAACAAGAGTAATTTATTTCGAATTGAACGGCCAGCCGCGCGAAGTCATTATTGAAGACATGAGTGTTGAGTCTGTCACAGTTAGGAAACAAAAAGCGGATACTTCAAATGCTGCGCATATTGCTGCTACTATGCCGGGAACTGTCTTGAAAGTTGCAGTCTCAAAGGGAGCGAAAGTGAAGAGAGGCGAACATTTACTTATCACAGAGGCTATGAAAATGGAGACTACGATTCAGGCACCTTTCGATGGAATAGTAAAAGAAATATATGTAGCTGCTGGAGAATCGATAGCTACAGGCGATTTGCTCGTTGAATTGGAGCAATAAAAAAACAAGAGCACTCGAATTAAAATTCGGGTGCTCTTGTTTTTTATGTTAATAAGTTGGGTAGACAAGTAGAAAGGATTGGTCTGTGGCCGGTCCTTTACATTCATTTGGATAGTTTACTTCTCGATACAAGTAGGATCATGTAGGTTAACAAACCGAATAACAACGTGATAAACAATGAATGAAGCAAAGCAATATAAAGGTTTAGTCTGGTCAGAACAACCATCATTCCTGTTGTTGCTTGGAGCGCTACAAGTATAAATGCGATACTCCAGCCCCAATAGATGACGCGCTGATTTTTGTAATGTCGGATTGCATGAATCATGATGACCAATAACCAGATGAAAATAAGTGCCGCGGCGGTACGGTGACCCATCTGAACCCATTCGAACAGGTTACGTGGAAGGGCGAAGGCATCGTTCTTGCATAACGGCCAGTCTAGACAGGCAAGCCCAGACTCTGTATGACGGACAAGTGCTCCAGTATAAACCACAAAGTAGGAGTAAACGGATACACCAATTGTATGCCATTTCAAGCGTTTACTTATTTGTAACTTATCTGCATCAAACTTTCGATCGACTTCAAATATAAGAAGGGTTAATAGAAGGACCGATGCAAAGCTTAAAAGTGAAATACCGAAATGAAGCGCAAGTATGAAATCGCCTTGACCCCATAATACTTGAGCCGCGCCAATCAATGCCTGTAATATAAGGAAGAACACGGCTGCGATTGCTAGGAATTTTGTTTCCCTTATGTGGCCGATAGATCTCCATGACCAGACAGCTAATACGACAATCAAGATACCGACAGACCCAGTTACCAGCCGATGTGAAAACTCAATAAGTACTTCTGCGGTAATTTCGTCGGGAATAAGTTGTCCGTTACATCCAGGCCAATGTCTTCCGCAGCCCATGCCGCTGTCGGTTTTTGTAACAAGCGCCCCACCAAGTAAGATTAAAAGCATACCTACTGTAGAAGCAACGGCAAACCATTTTAAATATCTATTAGATTGCAAAAAATAACACCTACTTTTTTATTGATGACCTTTGTATAAAAGGTCCCTGCTTTTTTGATGATAACGAAAAAACAGTAAAAAGACAACGAAGAATGGCTGAAAACGCCTCACTAATGGTCCTTTTCACAAATTGTTCATAAAGAAGACGCTTTAACTTCACAAAAGACCTATCGAAATGATTTACTATAGAGAGGGTTGAGTATTAAATGTGTCGATATTTAAAGGTATTCGGTAGAAATTTTGTATATGTATAGAAATACTACCCGAATTTCGCTATAGTTAATTATAGCGGTTAACGCTCACAACTTTGGAAGGAGGGGTAACTTGTCAAACGGTCATACAATTTCCACACCTGTCGAATCGAATGTAGTGACGGCGTCTCTTTATAAGGACTTCCTTGCACTCATTAAAATCGGCATTGTTAATTCGAATATGATCACAACTTTTACTGGACTATTTCTTGCTTTTCAGTTCACTGGTAAAAACTTTCTATATAATATAGATTTGCTCGTCTATGCTCTTCTTGGAACGGGATTGATAATTGCTGGATCTGCGGCACTTAACAACTTGATTGATCGGGATATTGATCCTGTCATGACGAGGACGAAATCCAGACCAACAGTTACCGGACGTTTCAAGGCGCCGGCTGTATTGACACTTGCGCTGACTTTCATAGTAGTAGGCGAAGTGCTTTTGTTTTCTGCTTCTGTAGCAGCCGGTCTTTGGGGACTTGCAGGTATCTTCAGTTATGTTGTACTCTATTCGATGTGGTCGAAACGTAGGCATGTCGCTAATACAGTAGTTGGAAGTATTTCAGGGGCAATACCGCCTTTAATCGGATGGGCTGCGGTTGAACCAGCACTCGGTGCAGGAGCCCTGGCTTTATTCCTGATTATGTTTGTTTGGCAACCACCGCATTTTTATGCACTGGCGATGCGTCGGACAGACGAATACCGTGCGGCAAATATACCAATGCTACCTGTTGTAAAAGGTTTTGCCAGAACGAAGAAATCGATGTTGGCATGGGTACTGTTTTTATTTCCATTGCCGTTTCTACTGACTGAGCTAGGGGTAGGCTTCTTAGTACTTGCGAGCGCGTTGAATATAGGGTGGCTGTATTTAGCACTTAAAGGGTTTAAAGCGAAAGATGATATAAAGTGGGCAACGGGTATGTTCATCTATTCATTGAATTACATGACAATCCTTTTTGTTGCTATGATTATTTTCTCGATATTCATCTAACATATCGGAATTCTTTCTTTGCATAGGAATTCACATAAAGAGGTCAACAGTCCTCACAAGAAGAAAAACATTTTTTTAGAAAGAGAGGTATCATTAAGCGATGATGAAAGGACTCAAAAAGTGGCGTCTTTTTTCTTTATTAGCAGCTCTTACCGTGTTTCTAGCGGGATGTGGTCAAGAAGAGCTATCCACACTACTTCCGGCTGGTCAGGTCGGGAAAGATCAATTCAAATTGCTGATGTTATCATCAGGAATCATGTTACTGGTTATTCTAGTAGTTGTGATTATCTATGTAGTAGCAATTGTTCGTTTTAGACGTTCGAAACTGGGCGAGGACTTTGTTCCTGAACAAGTTGAAGGAAGCCATACATTAGAACTTGTATGGACGGTTATTCCTGTTCTCCTCGTTCTACTTCTAGCTGTTCCTACAGTTTATTACACATATAAACTAGGTGATGTTAGTGCGATGCATGAGGTCAATGAAGATGGACAGTCAGAAAGTTTGGTTGTAGATGTTACAGCGAAGCTGTACTGGTGGGAATTTGAATACCCTACTCTCGGAATTGTTACAGCGCAGGAACTTGTTGTACCAACTGGAGAAAAAGTATATTTCAACCTCCTTGCAGCAGACGTTAAGCACTCCTTCTGGATTCCAGCAATCGGAGGTAAACTCGATACAAACGTTGAAAACGTTAATAAATTTTATTTAACGTTTGATAAAGAATCACAAGACCTGAAAGACGGCGTATTTTACGGTAAGTGTGCAGAGCTTTGTGGTCCATCACACGCACTTATGGACTTCAAAGTGAAAACGTTAGCACCTGCTGAATTCGACAAATGGGTAACAGCAATGCAAGCAACTGGCGAAGAATCGACAGATGTTGCTGCAGCTGGTCAAGGTGAAGTATTGTTCCAACAAAGCTGTATTGCATGTCATGCGGTATCTGCAGTCGGTGAAAGCGGAGCGATTGGACCAAACCTAGCGTCATTTGGTGACCGTAATCGCGTCGCAGGATTCATGGATCACACGCAAGAAAAAGTAGTTGAGTGGCTTTCTGATACTCAAAAACAAAAGCCAGGAAACTTAATGCCGTCATTTGGTGAAAAACTTTCTGACGAAGAACTAAACGCAATTGCTGAGTACCTCATGGGACTTTCAGTAGAAAAATAACTATTAACGTGAATTTGAAGAGGAGGTAAACAAATTGAGTTCAGTTGCTCAAAAAAGAGGTTTTGGCGCAACGCTATGGGATTGGCTAACAACAGTTGACCATAAGAAGATCGGTATCCTTTATCTCCTAGGTGGAGGATTCTTCTTCGTAGTCGGCGGTATAGAAGCAATGATCATTCGTGTGCAACTTTTAACGCCAAACAACGATCTCGTCAGTGCGGGAATATTTAACCAAATTATTACGATGCACGGAACGACGATGATATTCCTGGCGGCCATGCCTATATTAATTGGATTTATGAACGCCATTATGCCACTCCAAATTGGAGCGCGTGATGTAGCATTCCCATTTCTTAACTCACTAGGTTTTTGGATGTTCTTCTTCGGTGGGGTATTCCTGAACATATCATGGTTCTTTGGTCAAGTTCCCGATGCGGGTTGGACTTCTTACGCATCGCTAGCAATGGCATCTGAAGGACATGGTGTTGATTTTTATGCAATAGGACTTCAAATTGCCGGTGGTGGTACGTTATTAGGGGGGATTAACTTCCTCGTAACGATTATCAATATGCGTGCACCAGGGATGACGTACATGCGTATGCCATTATTCACATGGACTACGTTTGTTGCATCAGCTATGATTCTGTTCGCATTTCCACCACTTACAGTAGGACTTTTCCTTCTGACATTTGAAAGAATGTTTGGAGCTAACTTCTTTGATCCTACAATGGGTGGAAATACGATTATCTGGGAGCATATTTTCTGGATATTTGGTCATCCTGAAGTATATATTCTGATTTTACCGGCATTCGGTATTTTCTCGGAGATCTTCTCGATTTTCTCTAGAAAACGACTTTTTGGTTATTCAGCGATGGTATTTGCTACCGTCCTTATTGGATTCCTGGGCTTCATGGTTTGGGCTCACCATATGTTTACAGTTGGTCTTGGGCCAACAGCAAACGCAATCTTCTCTGTAGCGACAATGGCTATTGCGATACCTACTGGAGTTAAGATATTTAACTGGTTGCTTACCATATGGGGCGGAAGTATAAAAGTAACAACACCG
Organism: Sporosarcina sp. E16_3; assembly: GCF_017347125.1. Classification (NCBI taxonomy): domain Bacteria; kingdom Bacillati; phylum Bacillota; class Bacilli; order Caryophanales; family Caryophanaceae; genus Sporosarcina; species Sporosarcina sp. E16_3. Next base: position 115,845 of record NZ_JADPRX010000004.1, on the reverse strand, counting down.
ATGCTTTGGGCATTGGCCTTCATCCCAACGTTTGTTATGGGTGGAGTTACGGGTGTTATGCTAGGTACTGCACCACTTGATTACCAATTGCATGACACATACTTTGTTGTTGCTCACTTCCACTATGTAATCGTGGGTGGTACTGTATTCGGAATAATTGCTGGTACTCATCTATATTGGCCGAAAATGTTCGGTACAATGTTAAATGAAGCACTAGGTAAAGTAACGTTTTGGTTCTTCTTTATCGGTTTCCATTTAACGTTCCTAATTCAACACTGGTTAGGCTTCTGGGGAATGCCGCGTCGTGTATTTACATACATGGATGGTCAAGGTTGGAACTCAGCAAACGTAATTAGTTCTGTAGGAGCATTATTTATGGCTATTGGTATTACGATCATGGTATATAACATAATCGTAACTTCAATTAAAAATGTACGTGTAGCAAATGACCCTTGGGGTGACGGGCGTACGCTTGAATGGGCGATTGAATCTCCACCAGTATTCTATAACTTCGCACAGACACCACTTGTACGTGGTCTTGATACAGTGTACATCGAAAAAATGGAAGGTAATCTGTCGGGAATTACTCCGGCTGAACCTGTTCAAGATATTCATATGCCGAATGGTTCATTCATTCCATTCATGTTGAGCTTAGGTCTGTTCATTGCAGGATTTGGTGCAATGTTCCGCACTGAAGAACCATGGGGAATGGCAGTTCTTATTATTGGTCTTGTCTGGACTTTCGCTGCTATGGCAATGCGCTCATTGAAAGACGATCTTGGCTTCTATGTTAAGAAAGAAGACATCTTAAAAGATATGAAACGTAAAGGGGGACAAAAATAATGGATTTGAATAAAAAATTCACCCCTGAGACGTGGCCTGATCATCCGGAAAAAGCAACGTTAGAGGCAAAGAATAAATTTGTTGGATTCTGGCTGTTCCTAGGCGGAGAGACAATCTTGTTCGCAACGCTTTTTGCGACCTATCTTGCTTTAAAGAACAAAGGACCAAGTGGATTTAAGTTTTCAACACAAGAACTTTTTGAATTACCGCTTGTCTTCGTCATGACGTTGCTTTTATTAACATCATCTTTGACGAGTGTATATGCGATGTATCATTTGAAAAACTACAATTTCAAGAAAATGCAGCTATGGCTTGCCATTACTGCATTCCTTGGACTTGGTTTCCTTGCGCTTGAAGTGTATGAGTTTGTACACTATATACACTTAGGCTTCACGTACGACAACAGTGCATTCAGTTCTGCATTCTACACGCTTGTTGGGACGCACGGTTTCCACGTAGCAATCGGACTTGTCTGGATTACGCTACTCATCTTCCGTAACTCAAAGCGCGGCCTGAACTTGTATAACGCACCAAAGTACTACACATTCTCGTTATACTGGCACTTCATCGACGTTGTTTGGGTATTCATCTTCACTGTAGTCTACTTGATGGGAGTGATAGGTTAATATGGCGGACGTTCAAGTTTATAAAAAGTCACCAGCTGAATTTAACTTAGGGCAAAGACGCGCACGTAAGTCAATGCGCGGTCAGATTATGATGTTTTCGCTTATGATTTTCTTAACGATTATGTCGTTCTCGATGGTTATGGCTTATCAAGCTGACGTAATTGGATTTTCTAAATACTTGATTATCCCAACGCTAATGCTTTTTGCAGCCGTACAAGTTGGCCTACAATTGTATTACTTCATGCACATGAATGAAAAAGGGCATGGTATTCCACAAATGTTCATGTATACGGGAGCTATTCTTGCATTCACTGTTGTATTAACATTTACAACAATTATTTGGTGGTAATAGTAATAGTCGAAAAAGCCTATGGAAGATTTATTTCTCCATAGGCTTTTTCTTTTTTATCAATTGTCATCGTTCGTACATTGAGTTACACCGCTTTTAGTTTTATAATAAAGAAAGACTTTAAAAAGGGAGCGATGGCAATGCCTTTAAGTATATTTGGATTTCGAGCTTTGTGGAGTCCGTGGTTCTTACTAATTATCATACTTGGTATGGCTTTATATTTATTATTGACGATTAAAATGCGTCATCGATTTCAAGATACACATCCCGTTACTAAAAACCAAGTAATCTTATTCATGTCCGGAATGGTTCTGCTTTATGTTGTCAAAGGTTCACCAGTAGACTTGCTTGGTCATATTTTATTTTCAGTTCACATGGTGCAAATGGCGGTTCTATTGCTAATGTGTGCTCCATTGATCATGATGGGTATCCCTAACTGGATGTGGAAAAAGGTTTTTGATATTAAGATTCTTGACCGTATAATCACTTTCTTTACTAAACCGATTCTTAGCCTATTGGTATTCTGTGGTATGTTTTCCGTTTACCATATTCCACTTATTTTAGATAATGTGAAATTAAGTGCTCCATTGCATACGATTTTTACACTAACGTTATTTGTTGCAGCAGTGTTTTTCTGGTGGCCAATCATTAATACGTTGAAGGGGCAACCGAAGCTTCATGGCTTGAAAAAAATCGGCTATATTATATTAAGTGCAATTTTAATCACACCTGCGTGTTCCCTTATCATTTTTGTCGATGTACCTGTATATGAAACATACAAGTCTGGAGAAGCATGGTTACAGGCGATGGCACTTTGTGTACCGGCAAGTACACTTTCAGGATTGGCGGGCTTAGGCATTTCAGGTCCTGAATTATTTACCAATATGCCTACATTAGTTGATCAGCAACTAGGCGGAATTATCATGAAAGTTTTACAAGAAATCATTTATGTTGGTGTCCTTGGTAGTATTTTTATTAAATGGTATAGAGAAGAACAGGAAAATGCAGAAGAAATTACTGCTAACGCATTATTAGAACGTCAAAAAATGACATTGTATAGATAATAAGCTAAATACAGAGACGTTTTACCATCAGGGGGAATAATGAATGGATCTGCCCTTACTACCTACAATTAGTACATTTTTTATTATTCTTTCAGCTATACTAGTTGCAATAGGATGGTACTTAATCCACAAAAAGAAAATAGAAGCGCATAAGAAAACGATGCTGGCAGCCGCAGTAGCAGCAATTCTTTTTTTAATCATTTATGTGTCGAGAACTATATTGGTCGGTAACACGTCGTTTGGTGGACCGGATAATTTGAAAATCTATTATACGGTTTTCCTTATTTTTCATATAGTGCTTGCAACATCGGGTGCCGTATTTGGTGCTGTGACGATTAATGCGGGGCTGAAGAATAATTTGGTCAGGCATCGGAAGCTTGGTCCAATCACGAGTGTCATTTGGTTCTTCTCAGCAATAACAGGTCTTGCTGTTTATTTACTTCTTTATGTTTTTTATAAGGGTGGAGAAGTAACGTCAATGTTTAAAGCGATTATTGGTTTCTAACAATAAAAAACGCTCTCACATTTGTGAAAGCGTTTTTTGTCACGTCTGTTGATTTACTGAAAATAACCAGTACACAAACTGGGTGCTACATGTATAGTTGCATTTGGATTGAATGACTTCTACACATTTCTCCCGGTAATCGTATAGTGGTCCTTCATCCTTCGCGCTCTAAATGCATACGTACACGAAGTGCATTTGGAGCTTTTTGGGACGAAAGAAAAGCTGGCTTCTTACCTGGAGAAAAGCCGCCAAAGATGCAATTTTGGCGGCTGAAACTTTCTATATAGTTTTTTCTTTTTTTATTAAAGAAGTGTCACTTTCTATAAGGCATCATATGATTAGATGCATAAACTTTGCTGAAAGTAAGCAAGAAGCACATTATACAACGTGAAAGAGTGCCCGGAATTGCATCTTCGGGCACATACACTCTCAATAGAAAGTCATCTACTCTTTTCTTCCCAAACAACTGCATTTTTCACTTGAATAGTGTAGGAACGCGACAGGCAACTATTCGCAACAGGATTACTGAAAAAAGTGTGGCTAGAAGTGACGGAGTCACTTCTAGCCACACTAGGACCCCTCAGTAAATCTGTCATGAATAGTTTGCCGAAAGCAGAGCGGAAATATACCGGTGAAAATGGAGGTATTCAAGCCCTCCTCACTAGTGTTTTATGCAAGTAAATGGTTAATCAACAGACGTTTTTTTTGGTTTAAATCCTAAAATTTAACTTGATGATTCCGGCTTCACGGGCTGTAGTAAAGAGGATGACAACTAATGGTCCGATAAAAAATCCAAGGAAGCCAAATAGCTTGAGTCCTATAAACATGGCGATTAGTGTTGGGAGCGGTGATAAGCCAATTTGAGATCCCATCACTTTAGGTTCTACGGTTCGTCGTATAATCAGTAAGACAGCTGCTAGAATGGCCAATTGCGTCCCTGTTGCGACATCTCCAATGATTAACATATAAAGTGACCAGGGGGCTAAAATGATTATTGATCCCAAAATAGGAATAACGTCAATAATCCAAATGACAAGCGACATGACAATTGCATATTTAGGTATGATCAGTAAAAGACCGACAAAAGTGACCGCTAGGATGATTAAACTGACAAGTAGTTGCGCTTTCAAGAATCCGAAAATAACAGAATTGAGCCGTGTAATCATAAATCGAACTTTTTCTGCAGTTGACGTTGTTAAGTGTCTAAATAGCATTTTTTTTAATTCAGGCAATTCAAGCATAAATAAAAATAATGCAATGATGAAGACGATAAAACTGACAAGGAAGTTTGGAATTTCTGTCATAAGGGACATAATCTTTTCATAGCTTAGTAAATTAAGGATAGATTCACGAATGGATTCAAATACATTTCTAAATTCCTTTTGAACACCAATGACAATTTCTTCGGGCATTCCGGAAGTATATTGTAGAAGCTTACTTTGACTGGAAATCCACACACCTGACAATGAATTAAAATAGCCGGGTGCTGCTTGTGTAAGGTCAATAATTTTCCCAATCAATTGTGTAACTGTGAAATAAAGTAGGGACGTAATAATTGCTAGGATGAAAATAAAAACGGAGATAACTGATACTTTGCGATTCCATTTGAATTTCTTTTCAGTAAGCTTTACCAAGGGATCAATGATTAGCGCGGTAAGCAGCGCTAAAATGATTGGCAATGAAACGGGCAAGATAAAAACACTAGCCAAGATGATGAATATTAAAGTTAATGTTATAATTAAATTACGTTTTGTGAGCCATTTGGACAATGGGCATTCCTCCATATTTATTCGCTGTTTCAATTATAACCAACTGATCGCTGATTGAGTAGTAAAGCATGGCAGATGTTTTTTTTACTGCTAAAAGACTATAAAAAAACTGACGAACATTGAGTTCGCCAGTCTTCAGTAAAAAATTATTTTTTAAGGTTATAAGGTTCTAGTGCTGCACTTACTGCTTTCAATGTTGCCGCACAGTCCTTCAGTAAGCTTTCTGGGAAATGTTCCCCTTCGCCATACTCAACGCCGTGCGGATAATAATGCTTGCCGACAACCGGCTTTTTAAGGATCATAGTCGCATTGCGTGTATCAACATCGCCATCAGTTGTATAACTGAATACACGCAAATAATATGTACCTTCTTTAATCATATATTTCTTATCAAATGTTGCCCGTTCGTAGTCCCATTGACCTGCGCGGACAAGGTCGTGTTTTAACATAATTTCATCAAGTATTGATAAGTCGGTAACAATATTTTCAATTCCTGTATCTTCAATATACATAGTTTATATCCTCCTTATATATCGTCGAGCCAATTCCCTATACCTATTTATAATAGAACAAATCATCATCAGTTGCAATGACAACATTGTGTCAAGAAACATATGATTTAATAAATAAGACAAACCTCAACAATTTTAACAGTTTGACGAAGTATAATGAAAGAGGATATCTGTTATTAGTATTAACCCTAAAAGAACTGACTAAACTATATACTCAAGAAAGTAGGTCGAAAAATGAAAGCACTTTGGAAAATAATATTTCTACTCATCATCGTCCTATTGGTATTTTATATTATGGATGATCGAGTTAAAGAAAATAAACCGCTTGAGTCGCCTGTGAAACATGGGGCGGCCATCCCAGTGCCTGGAACTGGAGATGGATTACCTATACCGCAAGCTGCACGGCCAGAATCTGGCATATCCCTGCTTGTTGGTAAGAGTGTAGACAGTCTATTTGAACAGCTGGGTAAGCCAGACCGTATTGAGCCGTCGACCTATGGTTACGATTGGTGGATATATAATGAAGATCAGGAGTTAATGGTGGGCGTATGGGATGGGAAAGTGAACCAAGTTTATACTGCAGATTTACCCTCAAATATTGACCCTTTTGAGATTGGGCAGGATGTGCAAGACATCTATCGATTTACGATTGTTGAGTCAGAAGTGGCTGTACAAATCGGAGAAAGTATCTATACATTTACATTGAACAGTGATGACGTGAATAACAGGTTGCTTATTGAATATGAGAATGTCTATGCACAACTTTATATCGATGGTGTGGATGGGAAATTGGAAGCGATACGTTTCATTGACCCAATTACACTAATTCTACACCAACCCTATGACATGTCTTATATGGGTGAAATCGTCAGTGCTGAACGCCCATCGTCATCAATGCAGATGGAAGTGAACCGGGCAATGGAACGTCAAATTTTTGGGTTAACGAACCTTTATCGAAAAAATCATGAATTGAATGAACTTTTAAGCGATTACGATCTTGCTGTTGTGGCGCGAAAACATAGTGAAGATATGGCGCTTGAAAATTACTTTTCCCATGAATCCCCAGTGACCGGAAATCTTGCGGATAGGCTAAAAGAGGCGGGAATTGAACATCGTAAAGCACGTGAAAATATTGCATTCAACTATGTGGATGCAATAGAGGCGGTCCATGGTTGGCTTAATTCTCCCGCACACCGTGAAGTCCTGCTTCAAAAGGATGTCACACATCTTGGGACAGGTGCTTATGGGAAATATTATACACAGGTTATGATTCGCGAGATTGCTGAAGAAAAAAGGCAGCAATGAAGTTCATCGCTGCTCAAGGAATAATCCATGTTCCTGTCTCCGTACTGGCTACACCTCTTATATAAAGAGGTGTAGCCGTTTTTATTGCATGTAATGCGGCCCGTTTTTGAATGACAGGTCTTTCACAATCTAGAAGTGAAATGAAATCGTCCAACTTCAGTAGATCCAGTTTGCTGGGGTTCTCCACTTCGCGCGGATCATGACTCATAACGCCAGGTACGTCTTTAAAGAACTCAACGTGGGACGCTTGAAGTGCTCCAGCAAGTGCGATTGCAGATAAGTCGCTGCCACCTCTTCCAAGTGTCATGACATGCCCTTTGTTATCAATTCCTTGAAAGCCTGGAATAATGACACAACGGGTTAGTTTAAGGGTTTCAACAATAGTGACAGGGTTGATGTGGTCAATCGTAGCATCTCCAAATTCTCCAGAAGTCATTATACCAGCCTGGATGCCGTGCAGGACCGTGTTTGGGACGCCTGCCCGTGTTAGTTCAGCAGACATAACTGCTGCAGCGATGAGTTCACCACAAGACACTGCAAGGTCGCTTGCGGCTGCCGAAGATGAAAGAGCGTCCGTGAGCTGAAGAAGGCTGTCCGTGGAATAAGGATCTCCATAGCGACCAATGGCGGATACGACTACAACGACATCGCCAAACTCATTCAGTCCATCTTTTATATGGTTAATGCAATTCAATCTCATTTCTTCATTTTTCATTGCTACCCCACCGAATTTCTGGATGATCATAAGGCCCCCAACTTTCTTCGTGACGTTCATTGAATTCTTTTCATACGATAAAGTATGTTCGCTCTCAATATATTCATTTTCACAGAAAAATGTTCGGGAAGGGGAGAGTGGTGCTGTTTTTAACGGAGCTTATAAAAGACTGGCCTTGTACAGTCACTGGCGGGGAACTCAGGACTGTTGTCACGGGAATAACCGAAGATTCTTCACGGGTAAAGAAGGGAGGCGTGTTTGTAGCCAGGAAAGGTAATCTGAGCGATGGTGCAATGTATATTAAAAAAGCGATTGAACAAGGTGCTGCAGCAATTGTTATTGATAGAACGAATTTGACTGAAATACCGCCTGATGTTGTTGTTATTACGGTTTCGGATTGCACAAAATTCATGTCCCATGCAAGTGCACAATTAGTTGGTAATCCCGCGAAAAGAATGAAGGTGATTGCGGTGACTGGAACAAATGGAAAAACGACAGTCACACATTTCATCGGTCAATTATTGAGTAAACTTGGAAATAGGGCGGCTGTTATCGGTACGACGGGCATTTTTATCGATGGGGTTAAAATTGACTATGAATGCCCCAAAATGACAACATTACCAGCGGAATATCTTCATCCTTTATTAAAGAAATGTGTTGATGAAAATGTTAGCCATATTGTTCTTGAAGCATCTTCACTTGGATTGTCTTCGAATCGTCTAGATCATTGTGATATTGACATTGGAATATTATTGAATATTGGAACGGATCATTACGAAGAACATGGTGGAAAGCCTGCTTATATCAATGCGAAAAAGCGTTTAATTCAAATGGCAAAAACAATGATTGTTAACAATGACGATAAACAATGTGTGAAAATGGTTAAAAATGCAACTGTTCCACTGGTTTACTTTGGGATGAACCCGTCGGCTGACGTCCGAGTCCCAGAATTAAAAATGAATCCTGACATACTGGGTCATTATAATCGGATGAATACATTAGCGGCAATTAGCGCACTACTTGTCCTTGGCTATTACGTAGATGATATTTTGCTACACTGCGAACTGCTGCAGCTCCCAGAAGGTAGATTGCAGCAACTAGAGCGTGATGGTGTAAAAGTTTACGTAGATTATGCTCATACGCCAGATGCGCTCGAAGCGGTATTACAGACGTTGTCCAATTCATGTTATGGGAGACTGATTACAGTATTTGGTTGCGGCGGCCAACGAGATAAAGGAAAAAGAGCTGAGATGGGTAAACTTGCTGTTCTGTATTCTTCAAGTGTCATTGTGACATCAGATAATCCAAGAAACGAAGATCCTAAAGCAATTATTTCGGATATTATGGAAGGCTTCGGAGGAGAGTGTTCGGCGATTGAAGCTGAACTCGATCGGAAATATGCGATTCGGAAAGCGATTTTCTGCGCAGCGCCGGGTGATATCGTCCTTATTGCTGGGAAAGGTCACGAAAAATCGCAGCACACGGCTGATGGCCTACTACCATTTTCCGATTTCGAAGAGGCAGCACATGCTCTTTCTGAAAAAACGTTCTTGGATATTAAAGAAATAAATATGGAATAGGTGCATGTTTACCATCTCTTCTGTTATGATAAATGAATGATTGGAGGGGATCATTCTATGATGACAGACGAATGGATCACCATCATTGAAGATGCAGAAGACCTAACGGCAATGCTGCTTTCTTCTGAAGCGGTGGCTGAATACCGTAAAGCCCATGATGATGTCTATTCAGACACGGAACTTGTGAAATCAATTCAAGAGTTCACGGCAATGAAGGAACGTTATGAAGAAGTCCAACGATTCGGAAGATACCATCCGGATCATAATATAGTAATGAAAAGTATCCGCGTACAAAAACGTGAGCTTGATATGAACGAGCGGGTGGCAGCGCTTCGATTGGCTGAGAATGACGTTCAATATATATTTGACGAAATTGGTTCAATCATCGCTAAATCGGTTTCGGATGAAGTAAAGGTTCCGGCAGGCAGTGCATTCTTTTCCGACTCATCTTGTGGAGGCAGTTGCGGCACTGGCGGAGGCTGTTCGTGTTCGGCTTAAAAACAAAAGCGGAAGCGAGTGTTCGGACCCGAGCCTCTAGACGTGAAATTTCACCTTTCGCAGGTTATCCACAGTACGAGATTGTATGATTTCCTAAGCTAGCATAAAAGTGTAGGGAGTCTAGACGTTAAAAAAACAGGTTGCATCCGTGTCGGAAAGTCGACACGTGGTGCAACCTGTTTTTGTTTAATCGCCAACGTTTTCTTGCACGATTTTCATAGCAATAGTCGGTCTATCTGTGATAAAACCTGCCGCACCAACATGTAAAAGTTTAACGAACGACTCATTATCGTTCACACCTTCAAAATAAACGGGGATATTAATTTGGGTAAGAAACTTGATGAAACTTTCGGTGCCGAGAGAAAATACACCCAGTTTTTCTGGGATTTTGAACAAATCTGCACGTGGGCTATAGAGGTGACCGAACATACTAGTAAAAGAGGCATATGCTTTTTTCACTTCGTTATCACCCGCACCAGTAGCTACTTTGTTTTGTGCATACAAGTTGAATCTGTCGGTCTGTTCATCGAATGAACTTGTTACAGCGACACAGTCTTCAGCACCCAGCTCTTCGAGAAGTCTCCAAAGTTTGGAAGGCATCAAGCTTCCTTCGTATGTATCAGGAGAATCTTTCAGATTAATAGCAATTAGCATATGTGGAAATCTTTGTATCAGTTCACGAAGAGAAAGAATTTCTAGGTTCTTTCCTCGATAAGAATGATTTCCTTCCACATCTTCAAACTGATAACCTGCATCAGCCATTTTTAATTCGCTTAGGGTATAGTCTGCAACTCTTCCAGAGAAATCTGTTGTCCGGTCTGCAAATTCATCGTGGAAAACAATGATTTCTTCGTCTTTTGTTAAACGGATATCGACCGCAAAGCCATGTACGCCAAGTTCAGCCGATTTTGAAAATGCGGCTAGTGTATTCTCAGGGGCCTCAGCTAGTCCGCCGCGGTGGGCTAGAATGACTGGTTTATCGAAAGCGAGCGCTTTTTTACCTTCACGTGGTATCGGTTTTGAGACAACTTTTGAAGCTGCCCACGCGGCAACGCCTGCCGCACCTACTGTAAGGGCCACATTTGTTTTTCTACCCATTTAGATGCCTCCTCATGAATCAGCTCTATTTCCATCATTATAGGGCAAAAGATTAATGTTGTCAGCAATGTTCAGTGACTAGATCTAGGCACATTATGTCTAGCTACAGGAAGTGGCGTATTAGACCGCCTTCCTTATTGCTGATAAAGGCAATTAACACCTTTATGTTCAAGTCCTCCGGGAGGGATTGAACCGCATCCCTCCTACTTGTCGCATCTACTGGGCGCCTTCCGCTTTTCTTATTGTCCAGCTTCAGGCGTCAGCCCCTCGAGTCGCTTGGGCCTACAGGATGTAGGACATGCAGTCGTAGCCACAGGAAGTGGCGTTTTAGACTGCCTTCCTTCTTGAATATATAGGCAAAGAACGCCTTTTTCCTGGGGCCCTCCAGCGCTTGACTGGGCTACACGACGCCTTCCGCTTTTCTATTGTTGCAGGGCTTTTCAGTCCTATGGTATTGTATGGGTTAGGAAAAGAGGGGAAATCTATGATCGATCGTCAAGGTATTATTGTCTATCTTCATCATTTGAAACAAGCAAAATCATTTCGAAAATACGGTCATGTTCATTATATATCACGCACTATGAAGTATGTTGTCCTTTATTGCAATATGGAGGATGTTGATACGGTCATGGGGAAAATAGAACGTCTTCCATCTGTAAAAAAGGTTTTGCCATCATACCGCCCATTTGTGAAAACGGAATACGAAAATGCCAAACCGGATAAAGCGAAAGAATATGATTATAAAACCGGATTATAAGAATTATCTTAATGGGGGGAGCAGTTTGTTGATGCGCAAAATACCAATTGTGTATTGATAAAACAACTCTGTTTCTGCAAATACTGAAGAGTTTTTCAACTCGATAACAGCTGGCGTGCTCCCAACCTTTTCCGCTGTTTCCTCAAAGAGAAGCCTTCTTTTTGATTTAATGGTATTCTGCTGGATAATTCCTTCTCGGCAAATGTAAATAGGCATGAATTTACCGTCATTTGCAGGTTCGAATGCTGCTGCAAGTGACAGTGCATGACCTGATGGTGTTTCTGAGGATAAGATGAATGTCCTATGCAGGCGGTCGCTATTCGTCTTGATTAATTCACATAGTTCATAAACGTCACCATATCCTTCGCCGAGCTCTATGAATCGTTGGTTTAATATCATACATAACACTACCTTTCTGAATACGTAAATCTAGTTTCATCATACCATTGTGAACCCGAAGGCGCATTCATCAATTCATTCTAGGGGGGGAGGATTTGAAATTTATCGTAAGGACTATGATCCTTTTACTGATTGTAAATGGTCTTCTAATTTATATGCATTATTATCAAGCAGTAGGAGCAGATAGCAAGGGGCTTAGTGTTGCAACGTTCACGCAAGAGATTGAGGTAATAAATCGTCCCGACGCTCTTCATGTCCGCCAGCACTTTAGCGGCTTATCTGACGCGCGCCATGAAATTGTCTGGCCAAAAGCTAGCACCAATCGTACTTGTTATCTTGCGGACGCAACGTCCTGTAATCGATTGGACGAGAATTCGATAGCCTTTCTTGAAGGGGATAATGAACGCCAATCCATTTCGTATGAAATACCCAAAAAAGGGACTATGAAACAAACAGCTCTATTCAATGAATCGTTCGCTGTCCTACATGGCTCCTCTGCCTCATACACATTATTCCATATGACCGATGAAACAGGGATTGGTGGATTATGGGTCAATGGCTTGGAGCGAGTGGGTACTAAAAAAATGACGAACATCAATTATGCATTATTCCGTGGCAAGGGTGAGGTCAAGGATCTTTATTGGCAACGAAATAATTTGCCCGTACTCTATTCTGGGGATAGACTTTCGGTATTTGGTGAAAGCGACAATATTGAGCCACTTAGGGAAGTGGATAACACGCTTAAAACACTTGATGCCAACCATTCAACGATTGTAATTGATGATACACGTCCGGCTGTTAATGCTACCCGGTTTATCGTTGCCAAAAGTGTGGATGTAGATAAAGTATCTATCCGATTGCTAAGGGAAAGTATGTATGCACGTTTTATAATACCGGAAAACGAACGCATGACGGCCGAACTGGTAGCTTCGGTTCTAGGAGAAACGCCAATAGGACTCGGGAAATCACGTAAAGCTTATCAGGTGTTTACTGAAGCAATTACAGAAGATGAACTTGAACAATTTAAAAGTTTATTGAACGATATGACAGGGCAAGAAGTGAATGCATCTGTATTGGACGCGTTAGCCGGTGAGGTAACAGGCTTTAAGACATCGTACTTCACGAAAAATATCCATGCTGATACAGCCGCGCATCCGTTTTTAATCGAAGACCCACGAGAAATCAAGTTTGATGGTGTAAGTACCACAGATATCCGAATTATATTGAAGGATGGAAAGACCTTGTATCCAGCGAAGAAAATTTTGAACCTAGCGGGCTATACCATTACATCGAATGAGCGGTCCATTTACGTTGAAAATAGCATTAGGAAATTTAGATTTCCCAAGAAAGAACTCTTTTATGTCTACAATGAACAAAAATACAATGTCGTAACGATGCCATTTGAAGTGCTTGAAGGTGACTTTTATTTCGAAGAGAGTTGGTTTAAACGGTTGTTCCTATTAAGTATCGAGAAAACGGCAGATACGATTGATATCATTAGGATGTCAACATTAATAGAGGAGGTCGGCAAGTGAGAGTTGTTGCAGGAACTAGAAAAGGTATTCCCCTGAAATCTTTACAGGGGACAGATACACGACCAACATCGGATAAAGTGAAAGAGTCCGTATTCAATATTATAGGGCCATACTTTGACGGGGGAGTTGCAGTAGAATTGTTTGGTGGTAGTGGATCTCTTTCCCTCGAAGCTTTATCAAGAGGAATCGATGAGGCTTTCATATTTGAAAAAAATGTGAAAGCATGTGCGATTATTAAAGCGAACGCGGAAAAATGCCGATTTACGGAAGAATTACATATTCAACGTGCGGATGCTAGAAATGCTGTTAACGTTTTGAAGGTGCAAGGGAAGAAAGCTAAACTTCTTTTTATCGATCCGCCGTATGCGGAAACTGCATTTTATGATTTGGCGCAAGACTTTGTAGAAGCAGATCTTCTGACTGAAAACGCTGTCATCGTTTGTGAGCATGAAAAGCAATTGGAATTACCAGAAGCGTATGGTACCTATTACAAGATAAAAAGTTCGGTGTATGGAAATAGCGCTGTATCTATTTATGAGAAATGAGGTTTCAATAATGTCGAAAATTGCAGTTGTGCCCGGAAGTTTTGATCCGTTGACGAATGGACATCTAGATATTATCAAAAGGGCAGCGAGGGTTTTCGGTGACGTCAGAGTCGCCGTGATGAATAACTCCTCAAAAAACTCACTGTTTACAGTTGAAGAACGTGTGGCACTTATTGAAGAAGTGACGTCGATCTTTCCGAACGTGAAAGTGGAGTCGTCTTCTGGATTGCTTGTTGATTATGCGAAAAGTGTTGAGGCATCTGTAATTGTTCGTGGATTACGTGCTGTTTCTGATTTTGAATATGAAATGCAAATCACGTCCATGAACCGTTTTCTTGATGAGAGTATCGAGACATTTTTCATCATGACGAACAATCAGTATTCATTCCTTAGCTCCAGCATTGTCAAAGAAGTAGCGAAGTACGGCGGCGAAATTTCAGGACTTGTGCCAATTCAAGTTGAAAAGGCATTAAAAAAGAAATACCAAAATCGATGATTGTTAAATGGTTATGATGAAATTGACTATTCATCATAACCATTTTAGTTTAATAAATAAGGTAGAAGATTACCGGAACGACAATGACGCTCCAAATTCGTCCGATTACGTAAGGAGTCATTGAGATATTGCAGGCCTTTGCGATGACAAAAACTTGCATATGGATACTTAATCCGTTCATGGAAATGATTGCGGCGATAAGAAAAGGGAAAATTGGCATACCATAAAAGTGATCTGTTGCTGATTGAACACCTGACGTCATTTCGAAAATGGCTAAGGCAAATGTTTTGGAAATCCCCATCTCCACGGTAAATACTGAAGTAATGACTGTTGAAAGAACGGTTCCGAGCGAAGAAAAGAAAATGACGGTGGTAGCCACAAGAATTATGATTGTCGAACTTTCCTTGATCGCGTCAAGAAGCGGCATCCCTTTTACTTTCTTCGGAAGTTGTGAAAGGGGCATTTCTACATCGCTTCCGCGGTTCAAAAATACTAACGCTAGTAAAAAGAATAAAACATTCGCGATATGGATGGCTGCAAGCAACTTCCACCCTGAGCCTACATTTCCAAATAGTTCTGTTCCGACGAAGCCAATGATAAACATCGGCCCAGGTGCATGACATGCAGCTAGAAGTAGACCGCTTTGCTTTTGCGATAATTCACCGTTTTTCATCATTTCGGTTACGGTTACGGCACCGACCGGGAATCCGCCAAACGATCCAAGTACGTATGCTTTCAAAAAACGCTTCCACTTAGGTGCTTTCCGTGTGCGATTGGGCATTTTTAAAAGCCATTGTGTCAATATGATATATGGCAGTAAATAAGGAAGCAGTGCATGGATAAATAACTGTGCACCGGCTTCGGCCCCAGCATGTGCAATGCTTGGCTGTAAAATGAACAGAATGATAAGTCCCCAAATAACTGAAAGATTTATCATATGATAAAGGCGTGCATGCATTCCGTTGACCACGCACTCGGCTCCTTTCGATTTCCAAGCATGACGAAAAAATGAGTAGTAAATCTTTTGTCAGTCTTTTTTTGGTGCTACACTTATATATATGTAAAGAAAGTACAGGCTATTAACGGAGGTGTACCTAAAATGAGAAAGAAACGATTCGGTATGATAGGAGTTTTGCTTGTCATCATAGCCATTTTATTCGTTTACCCACTTGATTCTTATATATCAAAGCCGGGAGGGGCATATGACTTGGATCCACTCGTCGAAGTGGTTGGTGGAGATGACAATGATATTGGGACGTTCAGTCTTATGACGATTTCTGTTTCAAAAGCGACATCAGCTTCTTATGTTTTATCCAAATTTAGCGATAAGATGAAGCTTCTTCCTGCTGAAAATGTAAGAAGAGATGGAGAAAATGATAAGGAATATAATATCCGGCAGAAGAAACTTATGACTGGTTCACAGTTCAATGCGATTACAGTTGCTTTTGAAAAAGCGGGTATACCTGTTGATATCGAGTATGATGGTGTATTTGTCATGATGGTCCTCGAAGGTGGCGCGGCTGACGGTATCTTGGAACTTGGTGACAAGATTCGGGTGGTTGATGGTGTGAAGTTGGAAGAGTCAGGACAATTTTTTACACTTATTGGTGATAAAAAACTGGGAGATGAAGTAAAGATTTCGTTAGAAAGGGATGGCAAGAAGCTCGATGTCACGCTTGTCTTGAAAGAGATACCTGATAGTGATGGACGTGCAGGACTCGGCGTACGTTTTGAAGAGGATCGGACACTCACGACCGATCCGGAAGTTGATTTCAAAACATCGAATATAGGTGGACCGTCTGCGGGACTGATGTTCACGCTTGAAATTATGAACAAGTTGCTTGATGAAGACCTCACGAAAGGATATAACATTGCTGGAACTGGAGAAATGTTGGAGGATGGAACCGTCGGAAGAATTGGGGGAGCGGATTTTAAAGTGATTGCAGCATCCCGCCAAGACGTGGAAATATTCTTTGCACCAGCAGACGATTTGCCTGATGAAGTAAGGGCGGCGAATCCTGGAATACTGACTAATTACGAAGAAGCTGTAAACATGGCAGAGAAAATCGGCACGAAAATGAAAATTGTACCGGTGAAAACTATAGATGATGCACTTGATTATTTAGCGACGTTGGAAGAGAAGTAAATCTTCATGTCCTTTATGCTCCTAGAGATTGTTTGGTGTGTTCTTTGATACCCGGTGTGCAGTGCCAGCTGCTGCCACAATTTGAAGGGCACAAATGGTGTCAGTAACTGGCACAATGCATTTTTCTCCATGCTCCTAGTGATTGTTTTTGTATCTTTACTTAACGATTATAGGATGCGTATTATAATCGACACCGATACGGGAACTAGAAGTCCCATTTCCGATTCCCAGCGCGTACATATCCGCTGCGTGGATATCGAAATCAAGTGAAGGATTTGAGAAGGCGGCTGCTTTGCTAACAAGAGGAAGCTTCAGCCTTTTTTTATGTTCATTCAAATATAATCTTCCGGCAGCTGTCATTCCAAGTAATCGTAGATAGGAGGGAGTTTTCATAGTGCTCCGTATATCGTACGTAAAACCGGTGAAAATATGAGTAAGCATGCGCTGAAGTCGAGTCCAAGTGTACCTTTTTGATTTCACATCCTTCATGAAGCCTTCAAACGTACCGTTATTAGCTGCTGCACGGTACAACAGATTTTCAATTCCTTCTGTTACGTCTGCAATCATAGCGAGACGGTTAGGCCCTTCCCGTAAAATTGTGAAACGGAGCTGGGGATAGAAAGTTGGCCAGTTTCCGAATGATTGATTTTCAGCTTGCCAGTCGTGTAGAATTTCGTGTGCTGTACCGGGCATGAAATCTATAATTGCCCCGAGCGTATCTGATTCGAAAAAGGATTTTCGGATACCAGTTGCACTCGCAATCGGGTTACCCGCTACAGCGTCGTCATGGTACTGGGCGACAATACGCGGAATTGTGACAGCTTTCATTTTGGAGCCAATATCCCTTGTGGCCTCTATATAATGAAAACCTAAAATATTGTTCGGTTTTGAGAGGTCAGCTAACGGTCCTTCGATTTTTAAGGAATTGGCAGCCATGATATAAGCCTCATTTAACGCTTTCGGATAACTGAGTCCACGGCTGACAGCATCTTTCACAGTTTGTTCATAATTGCCGCCAGCTTGTTGTATTAGGCGAAGACTTCTTTCGAAAGGTTCAACTTCACCATCTTCGCTGCCGAAGCAGAAAGAACTGCACTGAGCAGCGTCCAGTAGCTGAATAGCGCCTCGGGCGAAGTTTGGTGCATTAGATGTCGCAAATGCATAAGGGAGCTCCAAAACGATGTCCACGCCGTTTTTTAAGGCCATTTTCGCACGGGCCCATTTATCAACAAAGGCAGGTTCCCCTCGTTGAAGGAAATTACCGCTCATAACGGCAATCACAATATCTGATCCAGTCAATACTTTTGCTTGTTTTGCATGGTGAAGATGTCCGTTATGAAACGGGTTATATTCAACGATAATTCCTGAAGCTTTCAAATTCGTCACTCCTTTGCTACAATGAATATTAATTATACCTATGCGGTTGAAGAAGTGACAAGAAAATATCTTGACATCCCTTTTCGCCCATTATATAATCAACATTGTTGTCTTGAGGTGATAGACATGAAATGGTCAATCCATCAATTGCAGAGATACAGACAAGGTGCGATGCCGCTTGACGAAGCTGTCGACCTTGAATCCGTGAAAAAACGGAATCCGGAAATCCGGAATATTACGCCTGTCCGAGTGACCGGAAGTTGTACAATCGGCTCCAAGAAATTGATATGCCGATTCCGGCTTGAAGGTACGATGACATTGCCTTGTTCTCGAACATGGGAAGACGTTGAATTACCATTCTCAATCGAAGCTGACGAACAGTTCAGCTGGGATGAAGAGGTTCTCGCAGCAGATGATGAAATTCATCCTGTTGTGGGTGAGGTAGTCGACCTGACCCCTGTATTTGAGGAGCTCGTCCTCCTTGAAGTGCCGCTTCAAATTTATGGTGAAAGTGCCAAAGATATGCAAGAGGCAGAAGGAAAAGGCTGGTCATATGCGACTGACGAGGTGTACAATGCCAGGCTCCGAAAGGAACTGGAAACGAAAGTGGATCCTAGATTTGCCGATTTGGCAAAACTCTTTGAATCCAAGGACGAATAGGCGAACGTAAGGAGGTGCCCCAGATGGCTGTACCAAAAAGAAGAACATCCAAAACAGTTAAAAACAAGCGCCGTACGCATTATAAATTGCAAGTACCGGGAATGACTACTTGTACTAACTGTGGCGAAATCAAATTGGCTCACCACATTTGTAAATCATGTGGAAATTACAAAGGAAAAGAAGTTGTAGGCGAATAAGTAAGATTTGCCTACGAAGGCTACCGTGAGACCATGGCTCACGGTGGCCTTTTTTCTATACCCAGAAAAGCGGAGACGACCGCTTAGATGCGACAGGCATTGGGAAAACTTTAATTCCTTCATGCACCTGGAGATTGTTTAGTGTGTTCTTTTGTAGCCGGAGTGTGGTACCAGCTGCTGCCACAATTCGAAGTGCACGAATGGTGTCAGTAACTGGTACAATGCATTTTTTCCATCCTACCGGTGATTGATTTTCAATGTAGACTGAGCGTAGGCGCCTTAAAGGGGTAGCCGAAGCCGTAAGACTGACGGCGAAGCTGTCTGGCTTATGGCGGGAGGCATCGCCTAGAGCCGAAGCGGATTGAAAGGAATCTATATTTAGAATTTTATACAATGGGGGAATCGACATGTCTTACAACATTGCAATCGAAAATGGAATTGCTACATTTACAATCAACCGTCCTGAAATGCGCAACGCCATCAACTATGCTGTCATGGATGGGCTCGAACAATTTCTAAATCGTATTGAAAATAATGAAGATGTCGCATATGCCGTTATTACAGGTGCGGGAGATCGGGCATTCTGTTCGGGTGGAGACTTATCTGAATTCCATACCTTGCGTACAGCCGATGAGGCCTATCCAATGCTAAGTAAAATGGCAGGCCTATTATATAGGGTTGCCACACTGCCGATGCCCGTCATTGCGGTCGTCAATGGTGCTGCTGTAGGTGGTGGTTGTGAAATTGCTACATCTTGCGATTACAGGGTCATGTCATCCACTGCGAAGGCTGGTTTCATTCAAGGGACACTTGCCATTACCACGGGGTGGGGCGGCGCTACGCTGCTGTTTGAAAAAGATGGCAAGCATGACCGTGTGTTACGTCTACTTTCTGAAGCCGAGGTGTATACGGCTGATCAAATGCTTGAAACGGGTTGGGCAACAGAGATTTATGAGGGCACTGCTGAAGAAGGACTTCAACGGTTTCTTGCCAAAATGTCTGCTCATCATCCGACTGTCCATCGGGCGTATAAAACGATTGCTATCCGGAAATGGACGGCTGATTTTATTCGTGACCGAATGATTGAAGAATCACGACAATGCTCAATTCTTTGGGGAAGTGATGCACACCATGAAGCGGTGGCAAATTTTTTGTCGAAAAAATAAAATTTCGCACTAACCGCTGTACATGTCTTATGCATGTGCGGCGGTTTTTATGTGGTATTGAAAAATAACTTTTGACTAGTCGAAATGGCATGAAAAGATGTTTTTTTCAGACAAAGGTTGAAATCGCTTTCATCCATCGTATAAACTAGAGGGGGATGGAGAAATACACAACAAATTGTTTGGGGGATTAATATGGATAAAATACTGATTGCGAATCGTGGGGAAATCGCTCTTAGAATCATAAAGACTTGTAAGCGCCTTGGTATTGCTACTGTCGCTGTCTATTCGGAAGCGGATGCGGACATGCCGTTCGTGAAAGAAGCGGACGAGGCGTTCTTGCTAGGACCTGCACAAGTTCAACAATCCTATTTAAAAGCGGACGATATAATTGAAATTGCGGTTCGTGCCGGTGTGGGCGGTATTCATCCGGGCTATGGGCTTCTATCAGAAAATGCGGAGTTTGTACGTAAAGTACAAGCTGCGGGTATCCGATTCATCGGACCTGATGCGGACACAATTGATAAGATGGGTGACAAGATCGGTTCACGTGTGACGATGAAAGCAGCAGGGGTGCCGGTCGTGCCTGGAACTGACGAAGGAATTGCATCTTTGGAAGACGCCATACGTGAAGCGGCTGAAATCGGTTATCCGATTATGCTAAAAGCGAGTGCTGGTGGTGGTGGAATTGGTATGGTTCGTTGTGAAGATGAGCAAGCGCTCAGTCAACATTTTCAATCAGTAAAGACTCGTGCGAAAGCGTATTTTGGAGATGATGTTGTTTACTTGGAAAAATTCGTAGCAAATGCACGCCATATCGAAGTGCAGATTTTTGGAGACAACTTCGGGAATGTTGTCCATTTGTTTGAACGTAATTGTTCCGTACAACGACGCAACCAAAAAGTGATTGAGGAATCACCATCTCCGCATTTGCCAGACGAAGCACGTCATTGTCTTTATAAAGCGGCTGTCGATGCAGCGAAAGCGGTTTCTTATAAAAATGCAGGAACAGTAGAATTCATTGTCGATGAAAATAATGAACTGTACTTTTTGGAAATGAATACTAGACTTCAAGTTGAACATCCGGTGACCGAAGAAGTGACTGGATTTGACCTTGTCGAATGGCAGCTTGAAATTGCGAAAGGCAATAAACTTCCAGTGATTGATCAAACCAAAATCAAATCAACTGGACATGCCATCGAATTCCGTATTTATGCGGAAGATCCGATCAAATTCTTGCCATCACCGGGGACAATTAAAAAACTTGATTGGGGAGATACTTCGGGAATCCGTATTGACTCAGGATATGTTGAGGGTGGAAAAGTGACGCCTTTCTATGATCCACTCATCTCGAAAGTAATCGTTCACGCAACAACACGGGAAGAAGCAATTCGGAAATCGGAAAACTTCCTTTCGAAAGTAGAAATTGAAGGCCTGAAAACGAATATACCTTTCTTCAATAACTTCCTGAAATCTGAGGAATTCCGTACAGGCGACTATTCGACAGCGGTTTTAACCACATGGAGCGCACAACAAAAGGAGGAAACAACAAAATGACAGCATTAAAAGCAACTATGGCAGGTACAGTATTTACAGTGAACGCAGCAGTAGGGGAAGAAGTAACGGCGGGACAAGTTATCATCGTACTCGAATCGATGAAAATGGAAATTCCAATTGAAGCGGAAACGGCTGGGAAAGTAGCAGCGATCAATGTACAAGTCGGCGATTTCGTTAACGAAGAAGACGTTCTAGCTACAATCGAAGCCTAGAAAAGCGCAAGCGCCTTGGTAGGCCCGAAAAGCGCTGGAAGGCCTAAAGATAAAGGCGCTTTTTGCCTTTAACTTTAGGACTGAAGCGACTCGAGGGACTAGGCGCTGGAGCTGGACAATAGAAAAGCGCAGGGCACCTGGAGTTGGACAAAAGGGAAATGCGTAGAAATGGTTGACGAAAGGGGTTTTTAAAATGACTAAAGCAACAGAACAGACGGCTTATAATGAAAAACTGGAAGCGAAACTGCAGGAGGTTTTTGCAGGAGGCCATCCCAAATACCATGAAAAGTTGAAAGAGCAGAACAAACTTTTCGTTCGTGATCGATTGGAACTTCTTTTCGATGAAGGGGAATATACAGAAGACGGCAGGTTTGCCAATTGTGAAGCAGGGGATTTACCTGCGGATGGTGTCGTAACGGCGATGGGGAAAGTGAACGGCCAGACAGTTTGCGTTATGGCGAATGATTCAACGGTGAAGGCAGGGTCATGGGGAGCCCGTACGGTTGAGAAAATTATTCGTATCCAGGAAATTGCTGAGAAGAACCGTGTACCAATGCTCTATCTTGTCGATTCAGCGGGAGCTCGTATAACAGATCAGCTTGATATGTTCCCTAACCGTCGCGGTGCAGGGAAGATATTCCACAACCAAGTGAGATTATCGGGTTTCATCCCTCAAATTTGTGTTCTTTTCGGTCCTTCCGCTGCAGGTGGCGCGTACATACCCGCATTTTGCGACATCGTAATTATGGTAGAGGGCAATGCGTCGATGTATTTAGGTTCACCGCGTATGGCCGAAAAAGTAATCGGTGAAAAAGTAACGTTGGAAGAAATGGGCGGCGCCCGCATGCATTGTTCAGTGAGTGGGTGCGGCGACGTGCTTGCGGCGAATGAAGAGGAAGCGATTGCGGAAGCGCGTCGTTATCTAGCATTTTTCCCTGCAAACTTTACAGAAAAACCTGCTGTAAATGAAACGGTGGAGGCGAAAGTTGGTCGGACGCTTGAAGCAATCATTCCGGAAAACCAAAACGCGCCATTTGATATGTACGAAGCGATTGATGCATTGATTGATGAAGGTAGTTACTTTGACGTTAAGAAATTGTTTGCTGGCGAAATTATTACTGGTTTGGCTAGAATCGAAGGACAACCGGTCGGTATCATTGCCAATCAACCAAAAGTAAAAGGTGGAGTCTTGTTTGTGGATTCTGCAGACAAAGCAACAAAATTCATTACTCTTTGTGATGCATTTTCCATTCCGCTGCTGTTCCTCGCTGACGTTCCAGGATTTATGATAGGAACGAAAGTTGAACGTGCTGGAATTATCCGCCACGGTGCGAAATTGATTATGGCGATGAGTTCAGCAACTGTGCCAAAAATCTCAGTGATTGTTCGTAAAGCTTATGGAGCGGGTCTGTACGCAATGGCTGGTCCGGCGTTTGAACCAGATGTCTGTATCGCGTTACCGACTGCTCAAATTGCGGTTATGGGACCTGAAGCGGCTGTAAATGCGGTCTATTCGAATAAAATCGAAGCGATTGAGGATCCAAAAGAGCGGATTGCATTCGTTCAGGAGAAACATAAGGAATATAAAGAAGAAATAAATATTTATAAGATGGCCTCTGAACTGATTATTGATGAAATTGTAGCGCCGTCAAGCTTAAGAGGTGTGCTCGCAGATAGATACCGATTCTACAGTACAAAAGATGTTCCGCAACCACCAAGAAAACATCCAGTATATCCTGTATAATCAAACAAAGAACAAAAAAGGGTCCACTGGCATTCAGGTGGGCCTTTTCAATTAAAGAAAAACAAGTATAATTTTTTGAAACGGAACAGTGTCTAGCTTCAGGCGCCACCCAGTTGGGTCATAAGTCGTTTTGCTGTGGTGGCTGAAGTGCGCCTCCTCGTGCCTACAGGAAGTAGGTATGCAGTGGGGAGGGATTGAACTACATCCCTCCTTGTTGCGCCAGGACGTCGCGTACTTAGACTGCTTTCCAATTCACTTATGCCTGTAGGGGCTGAACGGCGCCTTGTGCTTTTCTCAGAAAGGAGGGAAATATGTGGGGGTAATCATTGCAGGTGCAGGTTCAATTGGACTCCTGATGGGGTCGTTCTTGTCGGAAGCTGGAATGGACGTAACGTTCTACGTAAAGAGAGAAGAACAAGCTGAACTAATTCGGGCGAAAGGAATTCAACGCATTAATCAAGACAAAACGACAGACGTATTGCGTGTGCATGCGACGACGGATATCCGAAATCTATCGGGTGCAGCGCTTTGGGTTGTGGCGGTCAAATATGCAGGTCTCCGTGACCTCCTTTCAGAAATGCAGGAGACACATATCGTCAATCCTGTTCTGTTCGTTCAGAATGGCATTGGACATTTGGAACTGGTGAAAAACTGTGAATTTCCGCATGTTGCATTTGCGACTGTCGAGCATGGAGCGCGTCGGGTAGATGACCGTACTGTTTCGCATAAAGGGGTTGGGTTGGTAACAATCGCAACCGCCCGTGGTGACGACAGACTATTCGATTTGGTTGGACGGGCACATTCGGACAACTTTCCAGTTAAACGTCATTCAGATGCGGAACAGATCCTGCTACGCAAAGTATTGATTAATTGCATGATTAATCCATTAACAGCTATTCTTAAGGTGGAAAATGGGGAATTGCTGACAAATGATTATTGCCTAACCCTTTTCAAAGCTTTGTATGAAGAGCTGCTAGGTGCGTTCCCAGAAATGCGGTTGATTCTTTCATATGAAGACGTAGCGGATGTCTGTAGAAAAACTGCATGCAACCAATCGTCGATGCTAGTGGATCGTTTAGCTGGGCGGCCGATGGAAATCGAGACAATTGTCACTGCCGTTATCCGCAAAGCGAATGGACGTAACAAGTCTTTACCGTTTCTTGCGACATATGAACAGATGCTGTTTGCCGTTGAGTGGAAAGGGGCAAATTGATGAATGAAGTGATTGCTACATTTCTAGGAATAATCATTTTGTTTCCGTTCTTTGTTACGATTGCCTTCATGGTTGTTATGCGAAAGATGGGCAAAGCTCCGGCATCTATCCTCGGGCTTGCGGCGGACATCACGACTCCGTTGCTATTTCTAGCGGTCTATGTCGTATCACAGGTGGTATTCGGACAAGAAATATGGATTTACATAATAGGGATTGCAATCATCATAGCGATTGTCTACGCCTTCATTGAACGCAACAAAGTGAAGGAATTCCAAATTGCCCGGCTCCTGCGGAAAACATGGCGATTTTACTTTCTCGTTTTATTGGCCGCCTATATCATTCTTCTAATCACTGGGCTGGTAATGAAAATCGTAGAGTATGTAACATAGGTATCCGTGTATATTGTGTAGGCGTATATTTTTCAATCCTGTAGCTTGAAATGTTATACTCTGTTCATACCGATAGTTACAAAGGGGCATGAATAATGGAATTAGAATCATTAGTATTACAAGAAAAAAATAAAGTGATGCAATCGTATAATAACGATAAAGAATTTCTACATACTTTTTTTGATTATGAAAATGAAGAAAGTTCTTATCCCGATAGGCTAAAGGAACTTGCAGGTCGTACGTTTGAAAGGCGTCAGCTTGCAGAAACAATCCGTTCATTCATGGAGCCATTTGGAATATCAGCGAATGCTACTACGCATATTGAAGAACTTGCTGAAAATGCAGTTGCCGTAGTTGGAGGGCAGCAAGCGGGTATTTTAACGGGACCCCTATACTCTGTACACAAAGCGATATCTGTTATCCTGCTTGCGAAAAGACAGAGGGAGAAACTAGGTGTACCTGTTGTCCCTGTGTTTTGGGTTGCAGGTGAGGATCATGATTTGAATGAAATTAATCATGTCTATACGGAAATGGAAGGCCGCGGGGCGAAACATCAATACCGTGGAAATTTCGTACTGAAGCTGATGGCATCCGATGCGGAGTATGACAAACAAGTGATGGCATCGTTAGTGAAAGAAGTTTTTGGCAAGTATGGTGAAACGGCATATACAAAAGACTTGTTGGATGAAGTCCTTGGTGCGGTGGAGCAGGAAGAGTCGTTTACACAGTTTTTCGTTAGTCTCATGAACGGTCTTTTCAAAGAAGAAGGTCTATTATTCATCGATTCAGCATTCATACAGTTACGGGAGCTCGAAAAACCCTATTTTGTTCATTTAATTGAAGAAGCTGAGCACCTTGCTGAAGTAATTTCAAACAAGGAAGAACTGTTTGCAGAAAAAGGGTTTGGTACTCCTATTGATGCTGAAATGGATGCGGCGAATCTCTTCTACATTCATGACACGGGTCGAGTTCTGCTTTCAAGAAAAGATGATTTTTTCGTCAATGAAAGTTCAGGTCTCCGGTTTTCAAAAGCCGAGATACTGAGAATCGCTAACGAAGAACCTTGGCTATTAAGCAATAACGTCGCGACAAGACCGCTGATGCAGGACATGGTCTTCCCGGTACTTGCATTCGTTGGAGGACCTGGAGAAATTGCTTATTGGGCAGTCTTGAAAGAGGCGTTCCATCATCTAGATATGAAAATGCCAATTATTGTACCAAGGATGTCAATGACATTGGTAACACCACAAGTTAAGCATGCATTGGACGGGAAAAACTTTACGATGGATGACGTCATGTCGGGAGCAGTAGTCACTGCGCGGGAGCAATTCATAACCGGGTTACAGGATGAACGTTTTGATTCGGTTGTGGATGAAACGGAAAAGATATTGGGCCAGCAGTATGAAAAAATTGCTAAATTTGCAGAGCAGCAAGGACCTATGATGCAAGAGTTGCTCGAAAAAAATCTTCGTTTCCACACAAAACAGTTGGATTATCTTAAAGGTAAAGCAGAAGAAGCAGTATTGTTGAAGCATGACGCGGAACTTCGCACATTCGGCATACTGGAAGGGGAATTGTTGCCTGAGGGCGTGTTGCAAGAACGACTTTACACGCCGTACACCTATTTGAATAGTTATGGACCAACCCTCATCCAGGATCTTCTAGGATTACCATTTGAAATGGACGGGACCCACAAAATCATCTATTTATAAGCGGTGAACTAGAAAGACACTTTTGCAAGCACAGTTTGTGCTGCGGGGGTGTCTTTCTTTAAATTCAGAAAAATCTCACTGAAACAAGTACTATTGACACATTTTCACGTGAAAATAGCATAAATGTTAACAAACCGGTGGAGGAATGTGGGGGGATGTGGTACATTAATTTCATATAGTGGGGTGAAGAGTATGTTCATGGGCGAATATCAGCATACTGTCGATATAAAAGGTCGCTTGATTGTTCCTTCGAAATTTCGGGAACATTTAGGTGAGGGCTTTGTATTGACTCGCGGCCTGGACAACTGTCTCTTCGGTTATCCGATGGATGAATGGAAACGTCTCGAGGAAAAGCTTAAGGCTTTACCCGTGACGAAAAAAGATGCTCGTGCATTTGCAAGGTTTTTCTTTTCTGGAGCAACGGAAGTTGAACTGGACAAGCAAGGTCGCATTAATATTCCGGCATCATTGCTCCAATATGCAAAGGTTGAAAAAGAGTGTGTCGTAATTGGAGTTTCAGGCCGTATTGAAATCTGGTCTAAAGCATTGTGGGATGCCTATTATGATGAATCTGAACAATCGTTCAATGAAATCGCAGAAAATATTATCGACTTTGATTTTTAACTAAAATGAATTTGTGAAAGTGGGCGGTTCCAATTTTTAACCATACAACTGTTTTACTTTATGAAGCCGTCGAAGGCTTAAATATAAAAAATGATGGCATATATGTTGATTGCACTTTAGGTGGAGCCGGTCACAGCGTAGAAATAGCTAAGAAATTATCACCTGAAGGAAGACTTATCTGCTTCGATCAAGATATTACGGCAATTGAAGTGGCGAAAGAAAGATTGAAGGATTATCTTCCTCAAATAACATTTGTCCATTCAAATTTCAGAAACTTGAAATCTGAATTGGCGAAAATAGGGATTTCAACGGTGGATGGCATTCTTTATGACTTAGGTGTCTCATCACCTCAACTAGACACAGCCGAACGTGGATTCAGCTATAATTTGGACGCGCCACTTGATATGCGTATGGATACGGATGCGCTATTAACTGCGTATGATGTTGTTAATGATTGGTCGTATGAAGACTTGGTCCGCATCTTTTTCCGTTATGGCGAAGAAAAATTCTCGAAAAGAGTAGCGCGTAAAGTTGAAGAAGCAAGACAGCAATCCCCAATCCAAACCACTGCCGAACTTGCTGAACTGATCAAGCAAAGCATCCCGGCGGCAACAAGACGGACGGGCGGACATCCCGCGAAAAGGGTGTTCCAAGCAATCCGTATCGCTGTGAACGATGAACTTGGCGCGGCTGAGGATTCTTTAACGGATGCGATTACAGTACTTAACCCTGGAGGACGTATTAGCGTCATCACGTTCCATTCATTAGAAGACAGATTGTGTAAAACCATTTTCAAAGAAGCGTCTTCTTTACCGGATCTTCCACCGAATTTACCCGTAATACCGGAAGGCATGGAACCAATACTGAAATTAGTAACAAGAAAACCGATAATACCAAGCGAAAAAGAGATAGAAGAGAATAAGCGGGCAAGATCCGCTAAGCTCAGAATTGTAGAAAAGAAATGAAAGGGGAAATTTGTGAATGGCATTAGAACAGAGAAAATTCCAAACGTCATATATTCGTGAAATTGAAACGCCAGTAGTTCCAAGAAAACAGCCTGAAGTACGGCCTTCTCGTAAAGTCTTTTCTGTCGGGGAGAAATTCCTGTTCGTGCTGTTTGCAACAATTCTTGTCCTCTTCTCAACAATGATTCTACATACACAGGCTCAAATTAATGATACAAACAGGGAAGTGCAATTGCTTGGAAAGGATGTTTCAGAAACAACAAAACAAAATATGGAATTGTCCATCCTAGTGAAAGAAAAATCTACATATGATCGCATATGGAAGAAAGCGAAGGAACTTGGCTTGAATCCAAACGAGAACAACGTAAAGGTTGTGTCTGGACAATGAAAAAAAAGTTTCGATTCCAATGGGGAGCCTTTCTGATGTTTTTGGTATACGGAGGGCTCTTTTTCCTTTTGTTTGGACGAATAGTATTCATTCAAGCAACGGGACAAGCGGAAGGAAAAGTGATGGCGACGCTTGCTGAGTCGAAATACGCGAGAGAATCGGAATTGAAAGCGGATCGGGGAACGATTGTTGATCGAAACGGAGAGCTTATTGCCTCCGATACGTTGAGTTACCGGCTCATTGCCGTATTGAGTGAAAAAGCAAGCAAAGATTCTAAAAAACCATTGCATATCACTGATATTAATAAAACGGCTGAAGTGCTTGCTAACTATATTCCACTTAAAAAAGATGCAATTGTATCCCGCCTGACGAATGTGAAAGCAGATACATATCAAGTTGAATTCGGAAAGGCTGGCCGTGATATTAGTCACGAAACTGTTTTGGCGATTAAAAAGCAGGAACTGCCTGGACTTCTTTTCATTGAAGACCAAACTAGATATTATCCCAATGGTGTTTTTGCGTCGTATTTAGTCGGATTTGCTATGAAGGAAGAAGATAGTGAAAAAAATATAACTACTGTTGGGAAAATGGGTTTGGAGAAAACATATAATAAAGAGTTAAATGGCACTGATGGCAAAGTTAACTTTAAGTCGGATAACTTTGGCTTCAAGTTGCCGAAAGCAGAAGAAGCAATTGTCGCAGCCAAAGACGGCTATGAAATTCAGTTGACACTCGACAAGACCATTCAAAATTTCATGGAAGATGCGATGAATCGTGTTGAAAGTGAGTATTCACCAAAAAAAATACTGGCTGTCGTAGTGGATCCGAAGACTGGGAAAATACTAGCAATGAGTCAGCGTCCTGCATTTAATCCATCTACCCGTGAAGGTCTTACGGAGAACTGGTTAAATCAGGCCGTTGAAACGACAATCGAACCGGGCTCTACAACTAAAATGTTTACAGTAGCTGCGGCAATTGAAGAAAAAAAGTGGGTTCCGACTGACTTCTATAAATCGGGTCAGTACACACTTTATGATCGAACAATCCGCGATCATAATATTACTGGCTGGGGTTATATTTCGTTCCTAGAAGGTTTCCAAAGGTCTTCGAACGTGTCGATGGCTTATTTACTGGAACGAATGGGTGATAAAACATATATTGAGTATTTACGGAAGTTCGGATTTGGAGAAAAGACTGGAATTGATTTGCCGAATGAAGCACCGGGAAAAGTTCTGGATACGTATCCAATCGAACGATTGACAACTGCATTTGGTCAAGGTTCAACGGTTACGTTAATGCAGATGGTTCAAGCGGCAACAGCGATTGCCAATGATGGTGTTATGATGAAACCGTATGTGATCGATAAAATTACTGATCCGAATACAGAAAAAGTCATACAGGATCAGAAGCCTGAGGAAAATGGAAGTCCGATTTCTGCTAAAACAGCAAAAGAAGTAAGGGAATTACTTGCTTCAACAGTTACGTCTGAATATGGGACTGGTAAAAAGTTTGCACTTAATGGCTATACAGTAGGCGGTAAAACGGGTACTGCTGAAATTCCGAATCCTTCAGGAAGAGGCTATCTAGCTGGACACGGGAATTATTTGTATTCATTTCTCGGTATGGCACCAGCAGAAAATCCTCAGTTACTAACATATGTACTTGTACAGCAACCGAAACTGAAAGTAGGAGAAATCGGTTCTGATCCGGTATCGAAACTATTCACCTCTATTATGGATAATAGTTTGCGCTATATGAACATTGTTCCCAGTGGAGAAGATATAGTTGAGCCAACTGTTATTGGTGACTATACTGGAAAAGATTCGGCTGAAGCAATCGTTAAATTGCAAAAAGATGGCTTTGTCCCTGAAATCATTGGTGAGGGTGGAAAAATCGATATACAATATCCGTATGCCGGTACGAAACTCGCGGAAGGGTCAGTCGTCCTGTTGCAGACAAAAGGTGTCACCGCATTGCCTGACTTCACTGGATGGTCAAAAAAAATGGTGCTTTCGTATAAACTGTTATCCGGGCTTGATTTACGGCTTAACGGAGATGGCTATGTAACTGAGCAAAGCCTTTCAAAAGGGGCTGTAATCGGACTAGAAGATCCAGTTGTTATTAAGTTGCAGTCGCCATCTGAGATCCATAAACCTATAGAAGAAGAAGCTGAAGAAAAGAGTGTTGTAGGTGGATAACGAATAGCCGTCCGTGTCACATCATACGTTGATAGAAAAACGAGAGGTGTGTAACCGCTGCGAACGTTTATACAATTGCAATCTAAAAAAAGGTTACGAGCAGTATTTGTCATATTTTTAATCTGTTTAGGAATGGTCGTTGCAAAGCTATTCCATGTACAAATTATTAAACATGAATGGCTGAAAGAACGCGCGGAAGCGAACTGGGATCGTGAAATCCCATTCGGAGGAGTACGCGGGGACATTGTAGACCGCAATGGGGGCCTAATTGTCGGCAACAGGCTAGCGCCGACCTTATATTTTATGCCGTCCCAAAATCATGAAATAAAAAGTTCAGCAATGGCAATGGCATCCATTCTTGGCGTTAATGCAGCCGATTTGGAAGCAAAAATGTCTGAAAAAGCATATATGGTAAAACTGGCGCCTGAAGGGAAAAATATAACAAAAGAGCAGGCAGATGAAATAGCCCTTCTGCAAATAGATGGATTGTATACTGGCGTTGATTTTGCAAGGCATTATCCAAACGGGGAGCTACTATCTAGGTTGGTTGGCTTTACGGGTTATGATGGGAATGGATTGGCAGGTATTGAATACGCATATGATGAAATCCTACAAGGAACGGGTGACAAGATTCGTTTGTACACGGATGCTAAAGGAATTCCGCTTCCGCATGTGGATGATGGTTTTAAGACAGGGACAAAGGGCGCAAACGTAGAATTGACAATTGATTTACGAATGCAGGAAATTGTTGAGCGTGAAATGTTGCAGGCGATGGAAAAGTATGATGCCACTCAAGCGCTTGCCATTGTCATGAACCCTAAAACAGGTGAATTGCTTTCGATTGCCTCCGCACCGACATTTCATCCAGCGGAATATCAAAATGTAGATCCAAGTATTTATAATCGGAATTTACCTGTTTGGATGACTTTCGAGCCGGGTTCGACATTCAAAATTTTAACGCTAGCCGCGGGACTTGAAGAAAAAGTTATTGATCTTAATAAAGAGCATTTTTACGATCCAGGTTATGTAATGATTGCAAAAGCGAGATTACGCTGTTGGAAAAGAGAAGGCCATAAGGATCAGACATTTCTAGAAGTCGTTGAAAATTCATGCAATCCTGGATTTGTTGAAATTGGCCAGCGATTAGGGCCGGAAAAGTTAAGTAAATACATCAAGGACTTCGGTTTTGGAGAATCAACGGGATCAGGAATTGCAGGCGAATCAAAAGGAATTCTTTTTTCCGAAAAAAACTTTGGTCCTGTCGAACAAGCGACAACCGCATTTGGTCAAGGTATCTCGGTGACGCCGATTCAACAAGTTCAAGCTGTTGCCGCGGCGATAAATGGTGGTTATCTGTATCGTCCGTATATCGTGAAGGAAATTACAGATGATAAGGGAAAGACTCTTCAATCATTTGGTCCGGAAATGCAACGACAGGTAATCAGTGAGGAAACATCCAAGCAAGTTAGGGAAGCGCTAGAATCGGTAGTTGCAAATGGTTCCGGCCGTAATGCGTTCACAGATGGACTGCGTGTTGGTGGAAAGACTGGAACTGCACAGAAAGTTGTCGATGGTGTTTATAAAGACGGTGATTATATCGTTTCGTTTATCGGATTTGCACCAGCGGATGATCCTGAACTTCTCGTCTATATCGCGATTGATAGTCCGAAAAACTCCATTCAGTTCGGGGGCGTCATAGCAGCTCCTATAGTAGGTCGAATCATTGAAGAAATCGCCCCGCTAGCCGGCATTACGGGCAGGGAAGGGCAAATCGAAAAGGAATACAGATGGGGTGACCCAATAACTCATCGAGTTCCCAATCTTACGGGAATGACAAAAGGAAAAATCGCTAGTCAATTGTATACGTATCGTATTGAGTGGCACGGTTCTGGGGAACAAGTTAAATACCAGTTACCCCTCGCTGAAACATTAATCACGGTTGATGATGTTATTCACGTTTACACTGAGTAACCAATTAAATGCAAAGTCTGATGTAGCTCAAATAAGTGGCTACATCAGAAGGTAGAAGGAGAAAAAGTTTATGACACTTGTCACCACATTGACGGCCATTGCGGTCGCGTTTACCATTTCACTATTATTGGGATTTGTTATTATTCCAGCCCTTAGAAGATTGAAGTTTGGGCAGAGTATCCGGGAGGAAGGCCCCAAAACTCACCAGAAAAAGGCTGGTACACCTACGATGGGCGGGCTTATTTTCATAGGTTCAATTATCATTTCGACGCTCGCCCTTTCATACATATATGACGTGCTGACGACACAGACGATTGTCTTGTTGCTCGTTTTTGTAGGTTTTGGCATCATCGGTTTTCTAGATGATTTTATAATCGTCGTTTTGAAAAGGAATCTTGGGCTCACGTCTATTCAAAAGCTGATTGGCCAAATTATCGTTGCAGTGGCTGCATTCTTCCTTTTGAAGTTAGGACCGTTTGATACTGCAGTGCAAATTCCTTTCACTGAATTTGAAATTGAGCTGGGTGTATTCTATGTTGCATTCCTTATTTTTTGGCTTGTTGGATTTTCCAATGCAGTGAATTTATCGGATGGACTAGATGGCCTTGTTGCTGGGACATCGTCTATTGCTTTTGCTGCATTTGGCGTGCATGCCCTTATATATGGCCAACATGATATTGCAGTCTTTTCTTTTGTTGTTACAGGAGCAATGCTTGGCTTTTTGGTTTTCAATGTCAAACCGGCTAAGGTATTTATGGGGGATACGGGATCCTTGGCACTAGGTGGGGCACTTGCAATGATTTCAATTTTAATTAAACAGGAATTCCTACTTGTCATCATTGGAATTGTATACGTCATTGAAACGCTTTCTGTTATTATCCAAGTGATTAGTTTCAAGACGACTGGTAAACGGGTGTTTAAAATGAGTCCGATTCACCATCATTTTGAATTATCGGGTTGGTCCGAATGGAAAATTGTACTTGTTTTTTGGGGAGTCGCTTTTTTGGCGGCAATAGTCCCTGTCTTGCTGGAGGTGATGTAAGTGAAAAACGCCAATCAGTTTAATGGAATGAATATCCTTGTTCTTGGTCTAGCGAAAAGTGGCTGTGCTGCATCATCACTATTGCATGCAGCTGGTGCTCATGTAACGGTAAATGATGCATCACCAGAAGCGGGTAATGAAGAGGCGGAAGGGCTTCGCTTGAAAGGAATCCGAGTTATATGTGGCGGTCATCCTGCAGATATTCTTGACGAGGGATATGATATCGTTGTGAAAAATCCAGGAATCCCTTACAGTAATTCGGTGGTTGTGGAAGCAATTAGCAAAGGTATTCCGGTGTGGACAGAAATTGAACTTGCTTCCAGAATAAGTGAAGCACCAATTGTGGGAATTACAGGTTCGAACGGTAAAACGACAACAACAACCCTGCTGTACCATATGCTTAATATCGGCAGTAAGCAGCCGCTTATTGCGGGTAACATTGGGACGGTCTCTTGTACTGTTGCCGAAAAAGCTACGAAAGAAAATATCATCGTCCTAGAGGCATCGTCCTTTCAACTAATGGGGATAGATACATTCCGTCCGAAAATAGCTATCTGGACGAATTTGTACGATGCACATCTTGATTATCATGGAACTTCTGAAGCGTATGCGGTGGCAAAGTATAGCATCACGAAAAATCAAACGGCAGAAGATTACTTTATCTACAACGATGATCAGCCGGAACTTAAGAAGTATGTAGCTCGCTCAACCGCTGCGAAAGTGCCTTTTTCTTTGACTGGAATGAAAGAAAATGGAATATCAGCTGATGACAAGCAAATATACTGGAATGGGCAACCTTATGTATTGAGATCCGTCATCAAGTTACCGGGACAGCACAATCTTGAAAATATTCTTGCTGCAACCGCGGCTGCAATCCTCTTAGGGTGTGAAAAAAATGCAATCGAAAGCGTGCTAAGTTCCTTTACCGGTGTACGTCATCGGATGCAATACGTTAAGGAATTAAATGGCCGGAAGTTTTACAATGATTCAAAGGCAACGAATACGCTAGCTACGAAAAGTGCATTAGCCGCATTCGATGTGCCAACTATTCTTATTGCGGGCGGATTGAATCGAGGACAGTCATTTGAAGAGTTACGATCTTATATGGGCGATGTAAAAGCAGTTGTCGCTGTAGGAGAAACTGCAAGGGAGTTTTCGGAATTTGCAGCGTCATGCGGTGTAGAAATAATCATAACTGCCGCGGATGTGAAGGATGCTGTGCGGAAAGCCTACCCACTTACTGTTGCAGGGGATATTATCTTGCTTTCACCCGCCTGCGCCAGTTGGGATCAGTACCCAAGTTTCGAGGCTCGGGGCGATCAGTTTATCGAAGCGGTTATGGAACTGTAAGAGTTAATGGGTGTCTTTAGCTCCTAGAGATTGTTCAGTGTGTGCTTAGGTACCAAGTGTGTAGCAGCTGCTGCCTATCAGTTCCGGCTGCTACCACAATTTGGAGGGCACAAATTGTGTCAGTTACTGTTACAATGTACTTTTCTTCATGCTACTTGTGACTGTTTTATATGTGTAAACAGAATGAAGGCGCCTTACAAGGGGCAGCCGGACCCTAAGATTAGCGGCTAAAAGCTGCCTGGCTTAGGGTGGCAGGCATCTCCGAGCGCCGCAGCGAATTCAATGGGGTTCTGTATTTCAACTTATATAGTCATTTACATGATCCAGCAAATTTGCGGAAGGATGCGTTCACTGGAAGCTAAGTTGAAAACGTCATTTATCGTTTCTGCCGTAGCCCTATCATTCATCGGATTGGCTTTTGTCCATTCCGCTGGTTCGTATTGGGGAGCGGTCCATTATGCTGACTCCTCGCCGTTCATCGTGAAACAAGCAATTTATATGGCAGTGTCAATCGGCATTGCTCTTGTAATTATGAAAAGTCCTCTGACATCGAGTCCGAAGACATGGACGTTTGTTTATTGGATGACAATCCTGTTACTCGTTGCTGTGCTTATTCCGGGGATTGGCGCAGTGAGGAATGGATCTCAAAGCTGGATCGCACTTGGCCCATTTAGTATTCAACCTGCCGAGTTCGTCAAAGTTGCACTTATTGGGAAGCTGGCATGCAGTATGGACAAAATTCATGGAAAAGGAATATTTCGGTTTGGCCACTTCGGATTGATCTTGTTACCTGCTGCCCTTATCATGCTGCAACCGGATCTTGGTTCTGCCGTTATTATGATTGTCTCAGCGTTCGTTATTCTGTTCATTGCAGGCTACCCACTAAAGTTTTTCGCATTTCTTGGTTTTGCTGGTATAGGTGCCTTTGTAGCGCTGATTGCCGCGGCGCCTTACAGGTTGGATCGTATCAAATCGTATATCGACCCATGGAGTGACCCACTTGGTAAGGGCTTCCAAGGAATTCAGTCGTTGTTTGCGATTGCGCCTGGAGGATTGGTTGGTCATGGTTACGGCAATAGCCGCCAAAAGTATCTCTATTTGCCTGAACCGCAAAATGACTTCATTTTTTCGATTATCGCGGAAGAATCGGGATTCATTGGGGCGACGTTGGTGTTGTTGCTATTTGCCGTTTTGTTGGCTTCAACTTTCGGAATCGCAATCAGAACGAAAGGACGGCATGCATTTCTGATGGTTGCAGGCATGGGTTCGATGATCATTTTTCAAACGTTCTTGAATGTCGGCGTTGTATCAGGGCTTTTGCCCGTAACAGGTGTCACTTTGCCTTTTATAAGCTATGGAGGCTCATCATTGATGACGACGTGGATTGCGGCTGGGACCATCATGCATTTTACAGTGGGTAGAAAATCTAGTTGATAGAGGAGGGGCAAAATGGACAAAGTCATTGACATTGAAGAGCGAATTCCATCCTTGCGGGAAAAGCGTCGCAGAAAAACGAATAAAAAATTCCTGTTCATGTTGACTGTGTTTGGTGTTGCGCTCCTAGCTATCCTTTATTTTCAATCCCCACTGAGTAAGCTAGAGATGATTAAGGTTAGCGGTGCGGTTCTCCACGAGCAGGCATTTTATGAGGAAAAAAGTGGTTTAACAATTGACAACTCTCTTTGGAGCTTCAGTACCGATGACATCGAAGAGTCGATGGAGAAAATCGAAGGCGTACAAAAGGTGTCAGTGTCACGAAAATGGTTTAGGAGTATTGAAATCGAAATTACCGAATGGAAGACGGTTGCCTACCTAGAAGACGGGGGACAGTATAGCTTACTGTTAGAAAGTGGAGAAACGTTTCCAACCGGCATGTTGTTACCCGAGGCTGAATCGCCTGTCTTGAATAATTTCAAGAATACCGAAACGCGAAAGCGGATAACAGCACAGTTGCTGAAAATGGACGACACTGTCTATCACTTGATTTCAGAAGTTATTGTTACAGGGGATGAAAAGGATTCGGATAGTATTACAGTCTATATGGACGATGGTTTCGAGGTCCGCGCATTCATCTCAACGTTTGCTGAAAAAATGGCTTATTATCCGGATATAACAGCACAATTGAACAGCTATGAAAAAGGTGTAATTGACATGGAAGTCGGGACGTTTTTCACTCCTTTTAGTAAAGTATATGGTCTAATAGGGGAGGAGGAGGAGCCGATTGACGAAGAAGGTGAATGATGCATACAAAAAGAGGGGAAGAAGTATTCTTTTTTCGGTTGTATTTCTTGTACTGGGCTTTATCCTCGCGTTTTCATATCGAACCCTTGGTATAAACCAGGAGACCGATAGTACTGGATCGCCAGCATTTAACAAGGAAGAGGATTACCGGGAAGGGTTAATCCGTCAGCAGGAACGGAATAAGGAACTGACTGATGAAATCGCCGCCAAGCAGGAAGAGATACGTGAGTATGAACGTTCTTTCTCCATGGGGGAGAAAGATCATGCCAGTCTCGTTGATGAGGCTAAAGATCTCCGCTTGCTGCTTGGTGTAATCCCTGCTATCGGACAAGGTGTTAAGGTTACTTTGAAAGACGCCGACTACGATCCTGTTGAACAGAATCCGAACGATTATATTGTTCATGAAAGTCATATTCTTCGGGTCGTCAACGAATTAAGGATTTCCGGAGCGCAAGGATTAGCGATAAATGGACATCGAATCACATCAAATTCTTATATAAAATGCACAGGGCCAGTCATTACGGTTGATGGAAGAACTTATCCGGCACCATTTGTTATAGAAGCGATTGGTGATATGAACGTTCTTTCTTCGGCATTACATTTAAAAGGTGGTGTGATCGATAGCCTTATTCGGGATAATATCGTCGTTACTACAGAACAGTCAAAGGAAATCAGGCTGTCAGCTTTGCGCAATGAGAGTTGAGTAATGGTGTAGGGGGTTGGACGGATGAGAAAAACAATACACTGGAGATTTACACTGATTTTGCTCCTCGTCGGGTTTATGACAGCCGTTCAATTTAATTCGATGAAAAACCCGGAAGAACGAGATACGAGGGACATTTGGGCAATCCGTCAAGCCCTAGCAAGCGAGAAGCAATTCCATTCTGAATTGCTTTCTGAAATTCGTGAGTTGGACAAGACAGTACTTACATACAAATCGATAAATATAGAAAACACGGGGAGAGCTCTAACCCAAACAGTGGACAAGCTTTATCGGCAAGCGGGTGTTACTGACGTTGAAGGACCGGGTATTATTATCAAAGTTCGGCCATCTGCTGAAAGTGTGGCCTTGGGTTTGCCAATCACTGGAATATCCCCAGATTTACTTACCCGTTTTGTCAATGAGTTAAATCGTTTTAAAAGCCTCGTCTTCGAAATTGATGGCAAAAGATATACGATATTGAGCTCCATCAGAGATATTAATGGAATGACGACTGTAAATGGGTTGAATGTTTCAACACCGCCCTTTTCCATGAAAATCATTTCCCCGACCCTTGCAGAAAGCGAGAAAGTATACAATTATTTAGTAGCCTCGGCGATTCACGATGACTTTTATCTGGATGATTTAATCCTTGAAGTTGGGGAACCAGAAATGGCGGTGGAAATCCGCGGTTATCCAGAAAGGTTGGAAAATCAATTTTTAAAGGAATTGCCGAAAGGGGAATGACTTATGTGGTTACCATTACTTGGTCTTGTACTCGGAATTTCGCTGGGTCTATTATCAGATATTCAAATTCCACAGGTGTATGACAATTACTTATCGATTGCTGTACTCGCTGCTCTTGATACGCTATTTGGTGGTATCAGGGCTCATTTGCAGCAAGTATACGATGATAAGGTGTTTGTATCTGGATTCTTCTTCAACATAGCACTGGCGGCCGCACTGGCGTTTTTAGGGGTGCATCTAGGAGTCGATTTATATCTTGCGGCAATTTTCGCATTTGGTGTCAGGCTATTCCAAAACATAGCCGTAATTAGAAGGATACTGCTTGTAAAATGGACAGAGCGGGGGAAAGTTTCCAACACAAATGTACATTAATGAAGGGGTTTGAATAAGAGATGTCGAAAATATTTAGACAATGCACTCCCAATGCAATAGAATGGGAGTTAAGAGTTGATTTAGGAGGTGCCAGTAATTGAGCCAATCAAAATTATATGTATCACTTGATATAGGTTCTTCGTCGGTTAAGGTGTTAGTAGGTGAAGTGGATGGCGGATCCTTGCACGTTATCGGAGTTGGCAATGTTCAATCTGCGGGAATCCGGAAAGGGACAATCATCGATATTGATGCAACTGTCCAATCTATCCGAAAAGCGGTTGAACAGGCTGAGAGAATGATAGGGATGCAAATCCGTGAAGTCATTCTGGGCATTCCTGCAAATGGCGTTTTGTTACAGGACGTCAAAGGGGTTGTAGCAGTTAACTCGGAGAATCGTGAAATTACTGATGACGACCTCGATCGGGTTATGAAATCAGCACAAGTAATGTCTGTTCCACCTGATCGGGAAATCGTTAATATCATTCCGAAACAATTCATCGTTGACGATTATGATGAAATAACGGATCCTCGGGGAATGATAGGTGTCCGGCTTGAAATGGACGGAACGCTAATAACTACATCAAAAACACTTATTCATAATATACTACGCTGCGTAGAACGGGCAGGTCTTGTAATCCAAGAAATTTATTTGCAACCGCTTGCTGCGGGTACGTTTGCTTTGACGAATGATGAAAAGAATCACGGCAGTGCATTTATCGATATTGGAGGAGGTTCTACCACAGTCTCCATATTTGGTGAAAACCGATTCATGGCTACAGCGGTGATACCGGTAGGTGGGGATCATATTACAAAAGATCTTTCAATTATATTGAAAACGCCAACTGAACAGGCAAGAAAAATTAAGCATCAGTATGGACATGCGTTCTCAGATGATGCATCGGATGATGAATTGTTTGAAGTACCCGTCATCGGTGCTGATTCAAAAGATCAATACAGCCAAAGATACATATCGGAAATTATCGGTGTTCGGCTTGAAGAACTTTTTGATCTTGTTCTGGAAGAGTTGTACCGCATGGGCGTACATGATTTACCAGGCGGAGTCGTATTGACCGGTGGCATAACGAAGATGGATGGTATCTTACAACTAGCGAGACATGTGTTGAAAACTAGGGTCCGTATCCATACACCGGAGTATATCGGGGTTAGAGAACCGATGTATGCAACTGCGGTAGGACTAATACGCTATGCACATATGCAAGATTCTTATTTTGGTCATGTCCCAGATTCACCGACAGTTTCGGCTTCCGATAATCATACGCCGGCTCCGGTTAACAAGAAAAAGTCAGTAGACCGGAACAAAGAAAAGAAACCTGGTATTTTAGATAAAGCAAAGAAAGTCTTTGACAATTTCTTCGAATGAGTCAATGAACAACTGTATGAAATGGACTAGGAGGAGAGACGATGCTAGAATTTGATACGAATGTTGACGCGTTAGCAGTCATCAAAGTAATTGGTGTAGGCGGTGGCGGTAATAATGCTGTAAATAGAATGATTGAACATGGTGTGCAAGGTGTGGAATTTATCGCGGTGAATACGGATGCACAGGCATTAAATCTTTCAACTGCTGAAGTGAAATTACAGATTGGTGGTAAATTGACACGCGGACTTGGAGCGGGTGCGAATCCGGAAGTAGGTAAAAAAGCTGCGGAAGAAAGCAGAGAACAAATCGAAGAAGCATTGCGTGGATCTGATATGGTATTTGTTACTGCAGGCATGGGCGGTGGAACAGGTACTGGGGCTGCTCCGGTCATCGCGCAAATTGCGAAAGATCTAGGTGCATTGACAGTAGGTGTTGTGACAAGACCGTTCACTTTTGAAGGGCGGAAACGTCAGACACAGGCAATCGGTGGTATAACATCTATGAAAGAATCTGTGGATACACTTATCGTAATTCCTAATGATAAATTACTTGAAATTGTAGATAAAAATACGCCGATGCTAGAAGCATTCCGTGAAGCTGATAATGTACTTCGTCAAGGGGTTCAAGGTATTTCCGACTTGATCGCAGTCCCTGGACTTATCAACTTGGACTTTGCTGACGTTAAGACAATCATGTCCAATAAAGGCTCTGCCCTGATGGGGATTGGGATGTCTACGGGAGAAAATCGTGCAGCTGAAGCGGCGAAAAAAGCCATTTCAAGCCCACTGCTCGAAACGTCAATCGACGGTGCAAAAGGTGTGCTTATGAATATCACAGGTGGTTCAAACTTGAGTCTATTCGAAGTACAGGAAGCCGCAGATATCGTTGCTTCAGCTTCAGATGAAGATGTGAATATGATCTTCGGTTCTGTCATTAATGACAACTTGAAGGATGAAATTATCGTAACAGTCATTGCAACAGGCTTCAGTGAAGAACAGCTTACCGTAGCACGTCCTGCAAGAAGCCCTGGCTTCGGTGCAAGTCGTACACAAA
Organism: Sporosarcina sp. E16_3; assembly: GCF_017347125.1. NCBI lineage: Bacteria > Bacillati > Bacillota > Bacilli > Caryophanales > Caryophanaceae > Sporosarcina > Sporosarcina sp. E16_3. Next base: position 73,847 of record NZ_JADPRX010000004.1, on the reverse strand, counting down.
CGACGCGTGAGCAGCAACCGTCAACACAACAGCCACCAACGCGGGAGCGTAGCAGAGAGGAAGCGCCACAGTTCCAACAACCGGAACCAACACGCCAACCTCAAAGTAGTCAACAAGATGATACGCTCGATATTCCGACGTTTTTACGCAATCGTCGTCGTTAATAATGAAAGACCAAAAGCTTTCCAAAAAGTGCAATTGCACTTTTTGGAAAGCTTTTTTACGTTTGGTTTGGTATGAAGTGGATTAGGCGATGTCTGATTATCGTTGGCCGCCCGATCATATAACCCAGCAAACCGAACATAACTCCTCATTTTTACCAACAGTTCACCCCGAATCTGAAATCGAATCCTGTCGATTTCTTTTTTTTGCCTGCCCCTAGTTCCGACAAACATTTTACGGCATAGGTGCTATCGTTGTTGTCAGGGAGGGCGGCTTATGTATGGGGAACTCATTGTCGGAGTGAATATGCTGTTCAATTATGCAATTCTTTCATTCGCCAACAAAGTTGGAAACGTACAAGCCGCCCGCGGACGTCTATTGTTCGCCTCTTTTGCGGGTGCGGTGCCTGTCGTTATCTTTCCATCATCGGTGAGTGTTGTGGTTTTATCTTTTATTTGCATGACCGTATGCGCTTTTGGAAAGGCTTTTGAGCTGTGGAAAAAGTCTGCGACAATGGTTTTGATAGGGGCGGTATTTGCTGGTGGTTTACTAACGGCTTTTCAATATCGCGTCCATATGTCCAGTTCATCTTTTGCAGTTCTTGCCTATGCAGTTGTCGCATACGTCTCTCTTTATTTCATGAGAAAAAAGTGGCTTGATGTCAGAACTGCACGTCATGTATCCGCGCTTCGGGCGTCTTCCGTACTCTCTATTTGGGATGCAGATGTTGAGGTTGATGTTTTCATCGATTCGGGGAACGGTTGCACGGAGCCATTATCAGGTTCACCTGTCCATTTTGTATCGTTAAAGGCGCTGGAAAAACATATACCGGAAGATTTGATGAAGCCTTTGCTTGCTTGGAATCCTCAGGGGACACCTTCAATGTCGGAGTTTCCTGCTGGCTATCACAAACAAATACGGCTGATTCGATTAATGACGGTACAAGGTCAATCCTGGGCAGTTGGTTTTCGATTCAAGCGATGGATTTTAGGGGGAGGTAACGCGTTGGAACCAGGTTATATTGTAGTGACAAAGAATGACCGCCGTTATCCGGACGGCGCGGGAGCTATCTTGCATGTATCCGCAATGGAGTCATTAAATGGGGAGAGGGGAACTGCTTATGCTGTATAAATTTAGAAAATGGATGTCGATAATCACCAGCTTTTTTAAACGAAAAAGCGGCACATACTATATCGGAGGCCATGAATCCCTTCCAAAGCCATTGACCCGGGAAGAAGAAGCAATAACAATCGCAGCATTTATGAACGGCGATATGAACGCGCGTGACAGGTTAATTGAAAAAAATCTTCGTCTTGTTGTTTACATTGCGCGTCGTTTTGATAACACGAATACACATATTGAAGATCTTATCAGCATAGGTGCTATTGGACTTATAAAGGCAATCGAAACTTTTAAGACCGACAAAAACATCAAGTTAGCCACTTACGCATCCCGCTGTATTGAAAATGAGATTCTGATGCATCTTCGAAAAACAAACAAGACACGATCCGAAATTTCTTTTGATGAACCGTTAAATTCAGATGCGGACGGGAATGAATTACTGTTATCGGATATTCTTGGTACAGATGAGCATATTATCATCGATGATGTCGAAAGAAAAATCGAGCGTCAGCATATGATTGAAGCGATTACGAGTCTCGATGAACGAGAGCGCTACATTATGGAATGCCGTTTCGGTTTGACGGGACAAGAGGAAATGACACAAAAAGAAGTGGCAGAACTGCTTGGAATTTCTCAATCCTATATTTCACGGCTCGAAAAGAAAATTATCTCGGAACTGCGTGAAAGCTTGAATCATCCGATTGCATAATGGGTGAAATTGGCGATGCTGATTCCCGCATATTCTGGACGACTGCGGACAGACTATCTTGTACAGTCATCTACAGAATGCGGAGGAAAAGCGAATGGTACGTACAAGAGTTGAAATTTGTGGAATCGATACGTCCGAATTGCCGTTACTCACAAACGACGTGATGAAAGCAACGTTTATCAGGTTGCAGAGCGGAGATCATGCAGCAAGGGAAGAGCTCGTCATTGGCAATTTGCGACTCGTCCTCAGTCTGGTACAAAGATTTGCATACAGGGGGGAACAAGCGGATGATTTATTTCAAGTCGGATGTATCGGCTTACTTAAATCAATAGACAATTTCGATTTGAAACATAATGTCAGATTTTCAACATACGCAGTCCCGATGATTATTGGGGAAATTAAAAGACATCTACGTGATCATCATTCAATACGGGTATCGAGATCACTTCGAGATACCGCTTATAAGGCAATTAGAGCGAAAGAGCAGTTCATTAACGATAATCAAAAAGAACCGCGAATTTCGGATTTGTCTGAAGTGACAGGTATACCTGCCGACGATATTCTCTTTGCACTTGATGCAATTCAAGATCCTATGTCTCTTCATGAGCCAATGAATGGTGATGGCGGTGATCCAGTGTTCATGATGGATCAGATACAGGACAAAACGGTTTCAGAAGAACGATGGCTGACGTATGTATCTGTAAAAGATACTGTATCTAGTATGGATGAAAGGCAGCAAGCAATTCTTTCAAAACGGTTTTATTTGGGACAAACGCAGACTGAGATAGCCAAGGAATTAGGCATTTCACAAGCCCAAATTTCAAGACTGGAAAAAAGTGCTGTTAAAACCATTCGTGATGGAATGGAACAATAATGATAAATCTAACGCAATGCGCTAACTGCATTGCGTTTTTTCTTGCGCCTGTGTGCATATATTCATTGTAAGGAGGGATTTTATGAGGTTTTCAGAAATACAAAAAAAAGAAGTTATCGACGCTACTAAGGGGACATTCCTAGGATTCGTCCAGGATGCAACGATTGATACTGTAACTGGAAAAGTTGAATCCTTGCATGTCGGCGGTGGAGAACGAAACAGTTTTTTTGATACAAAAGACAAGGATACGAAAAAAGTCAATCTTAAAGAGATTACAACAATCGGTAAAGATATTGTGCTTGTGGGTAAAAAGAATGCAGAAAAATGATTTATTATTGATATGTTCAGCCTAGGTTGGTACAATGAAGTGAAAGATTGAGGAAAAGTAGTGATAAAAATGGAAAATCTACAACAACGAATACAAAAAATCGAACAAGATATACAAGCAACTTGTGACCGCGTAGGTCGAAACAGATCTGAAGTTACGGTCGTTGCTGTTACGAAGGAAGTTTCGGCAGCAAGAACATCTGCAGTGCTGGAAGAAAATATCCTACATCTTGGCGAAAATCGTCCTGAAGGCCTTCTAGGGAAACAGGAAATGATACAAAGTGGTGCGATTTGGCATTTCATCGGTAATGTTCAAAGCAGAAAAGTGAAAGAAATCATCAATCAAATTGACTATTTACATTCAATTGATCGAATGAGTTTGGTGAAAGAAATCCATAAGCGCGCCAATCATGTTGTTAATTGTTTCATTCAAGTGAATGTTTCCGGTGAATCAAGTAAATCAGGTGTAACACCAGCTGAACTTGATAGATTTATTGAAGAAGTAGCGCCTTATGATAAAGTTCGAATTATAGGTTTAATGACAATGGCTCCATTCATTAAGGATATGGATGAGATTCGTTCTGTATTCCGGTCATTAAGGGAACTTCGAGACGGTATCTCAGCGAAAAGTTTACCACATGCGCCTTGTACTCAATTGTCCATGGGAATGTCAAATGATTTCATTATCGCTATTGAAGAAGGTGCAACCCATGTAAGAATCGGGACTGCACTTGTCGGAGCAGAAAGCGAGGGAGACGTATGAGCATTAAAAACAAGTTTGAGAAATGGTTTTACTTGGACGATGAAGAAAAAGAAGTACAAGAACAGCCACGCCGGGAAGAACAGCGTCCTGTGCAGGAACAGCCGCGCGGCAGGGCACCAATGAGGAAGCAAGTAGCAGGCGAACCACAACAATCAGCAACGGTTGTCAGTTTGCAAAGTGTTCAGAAGTCTTCCAAAGTCATACTAATTGAGCCGCGAGTCTATGCGGAGGCACAAGATATTTCTGAGCACTTGAAAAATAAACGGGCAGTTGTTGTGAATTTACAGCGAATTGAACGTGATCAAGGAATTCGAATTGTCGATTTCCTAAGCGGTACTGTTTATGCGCTTGGTGGAGATATTCAGCGAATTGGAACGGATATTTTCCTTTGTGTACCAGAAAATGTGGAGGTTGCTGGTGCAATCTCCGATTATTTCGAACGATAGAATCTGAATGAGGTGTACCAAACAGAATGGAAAATATTTTAGGGTTACTTTATCAAGGTATATCAGGAGCAATCTCTATATACTCAATACTTCTTATTATTTATATACTAATGTCATGGATACCTGCTTCACGTGAGACTAAGTTTGGTATAATGCTTGGGAAGATTACCGAACCTTATTTAGGGTTTTTCAGAAAATTTATCCCACCACTTGGAATGATTGATATATCACCGATCGTTGGCATATTTGCGTTGAGGTTTATTTCTGATGGTGTTACAGCAATATTTAGAATGCTTTTATAAAATGATTATGTTGTCCTCACTTATGTGAGGATTTTTCTATAAGGAGCCGATGAAATGGAAACAATACTGCAGCATTTCAGAAAAGATGAACAGCCTTTCATTGAAATGGCAATTGGCTGGATACGTGAAGTGGAGGATACTTATTCTCCCAAACTAACGGGATTTCTGGATCCTAGGCAACAGCGCATTGTAGAATCGCTTGCGGGCAGTTCGATGCTGCTAGTCGGATTGTATGGCGCTTTTCCAGCTGCGGAAAGACGAAGAGTACTTATTTATCCAGATTATTATGTGCCAGAACCAGCAGATTATCGGATAGCCATGTTTGATGTTAAATATGCTTCTAAGTTTTTGAAACTTGATCACAAGGACATCCTAGGCTCGATGATGTCTTTAGGTATCGACCGTTCGAAATTCGGGGACATCCGGGTGCTAGATGATGAAGTCCAGTTTGCAGTTGCTGATGAGTTAAAGGATTATATGACGGCTAATTTTTTATCGATTGGAAAAGCAAAAGTGACGGTTGAAGAAAGTAAACGTCCGGAAGACTGGATTGTTACGACGGATACATGGACAGAGGAGCTGCATATCGTTAGTTCATTACGACTTGATGTAGTAACCGCAGCATTAGTCACTATTCCACGCCAAAAAGCGGCATCACTGGTACACGGTGAAAAAGTGAAAGTAAACTGGGCTGTTAGGGATCAGCCAGCATTCGAACTTCAAGAATCAGATATGATATCAATTAGAGGTTCGGGTCGTTTTAAAGTGATTGCGATTGAAGGAAGAACGCGTAAAGATAAAATTCGGCTCATTGTTGGGAAATTAGAATGATTGTTCAGATAATAGTTTGAAAAAGAACTGTTATCTGATGTCTTAACATGTATAATAGAGAATGAATAAGTTAAAGGGGAGATGCTTCAAATGGCTTTATCACCACTTGATATACATAATAAAGAATTTGCTAATAAGTTCCGTGGGTATGATGAAGATGAAGTAAATGAGTTTTTGGAACAAATCATGAAAGACTTTGAAAATGTTCTGGAAGAAAATAAAGCATTGAAAAGTAGTTTGAAACAATCGGAAGATCAGGTCTCCCATTTTAACTCAATCGAGCAAACGCTGCAAAAATCGATTCTTATCGCACAGGAAGCTGCAGAGGACGTTCGTCGTAACTCTATGAAAGAATCGAAATTGATTGTTAAGGAAGCAGAAAAAAACGCGGACAGAATTGTCAATGAGGCACTTTCCCGTGCACGTAGAATTTCTGTTGAAATCGAAGATCTTAAGAAGCAGTCGAAGGTTTTCCGTACACGTTTCAAAATGCTTATTGAAGCACAGCTTGATCTGATTCAGTCAGATGATTGGGACGTTTTGCTTGAGTATGAAATCGATGCGGAGCGTTTAGAAATGGCAGCCGACCTGGATTCATAAGGAAACTTGACTTTGGTCTTAATTCACACATATACTTATAGGCATATATTTAGAACAGGCGTTGAAAGAGAAAGTACCTTCCAAATCTATGAGCAGCGAGCCGGGGGCGGTGGAAGCCCGGTCAATGGATTGGAAATGAAAATCACTCTTGAGCCGGATTACGGAATGATTTACGTGATCCCGGAAACACCCCGTTATGGTGTCTGAGTGGTAGCAAATTCGTTTGCTGCAAGTAGGGTGGTAACGCGAGAATAATTCTTCGTCCCTTTTAAGGGGCGGGGATTTTTTTGTTTTTGCCTGTGCCAAAAGGATGTAGGTATGCAGTCATCGCGACAGGACGTCGCGTACTAAGACTGCCTTCCTTTTCACTTATGCCTGTCGGGGCTGGACGGCGCCTTATGCTTTTCAATTATAAAGGAGGAAAAAACATGGAGTACAAAGATACATTACTTATGCCGAAAACAGAATTTCCAATGCGAGGTAACTTACCTAACAAAGAGCCGTTACTGCAAGAAAAATGGGCAGAGATGGACATTTATAAAAAAGTGCAGGAACGAACTGCGGGTCGCCCGTTCTTCGTCTTACACGATGGTCCTCCATATGCGAATGGTGATCTTCATATGGGTCATGCCATGAACAAAGTATTGAAAGATATGATTGTCCGCCATAAATCAATGACAGGCTTCCACGCGCCATACGTTCCAGGCTGGGATACGCACGGACTGCCGATTGAACAGGCATTAGTAAACAAAGGCGTAAAAAGAAAAGAATTGTCAGTAGCGGAATTCCGTAAAATGTGTGAGGAATATGCGCTTGGTCAAATTGACAATCAGCGTAGCCAGTTCAAACGGATTGGTGTAAGGGGCGATTGGGATAATCCGTATATCACGCTAAAACCGGCTTTTGAGGCGCGTCAAATTCAAGTATTTGGTGAGATGGCTAAAAAAGGATATATCTATAAAGGGTTGAAACCGGTTTATTGGTCACCATCTAGTGAATCTGCACTTGCTGAAGCAGAAATCGAATATCAAGATAAGAAATCAGCATCAATTTATGTTAGTTTCCCTGTGAAAGATGGACTGGGCGTTATTGACGAAGATGTTAACTTCTTAATCTGGACGACGACTCCTTGGACGATTCCTGCAAACCTTGGGATTTCTGTCCATCCGGAATTCACATATGTCATTGTTAAAGCTTTAGAAGAGAAATTCCTGATTGCCAAAGATCTTCTCACATTTGTTGCAGAAGAAATTGGATGGGAAGACTATTCCGTCGAGCGGGAACTGAAAGGTTCTGAACTTGACCGTGTCGTTGCTAAGCATCCATTGTATGACCGTGATTCGCTTGTCATGCTTGGTGATCACGTTACAGCTGAAGCGGGTACTGGATGTGTCCATACAGCTCCAGGTCACGGGGAAGATGACTTCTACGTGTCTAAATCTTATGGCATTGATGCCCTTTCTCCTATCGATGACCGCGGTGTCATGACTGATGAAGCACCAGGCTTTGAAGGTCTATTTTATGAAGATGCAAATAAAGCAGTTACTGAGGCGCTTGATAAAGTGAATGCACTTAAGAAACTATCATTTATCACGCACTCGTATCCACATGACTGGCGCACGAAAAAACCGGTTATTTACCGCGCGACTGCACAATGGTTCGCTTCAATTGAATCGTTCCGCCCGGAATTGCTTGAAGCAATCAAAAACACGAAATTCACACCTTCTTGGGGTGAAACGAGACTGTATAATATGGTTCGCGATCGCGGTGACTGGTGTATTTCTCGTCAGCGTGTATGGGGAGTTCCGATTCCAGTATTTTACGCTGAAAACGGTGAACCAATCATTACAGATGAAACGATTGCCAACGTATCGGAACTGTTCCGTGAAAACGGGTCAAATGTCTGGTTCGAGCGAGAAGCAAAAGATTTACTGCCAGAAGGCTTCACGCACGAAGGAAGCCCGAACGGAGAGTTTACAAAAGAGACGGACATCATGGACGTCTGGTTCGATTCAGGCTCGACGCACCAAGGTGTGCTAGTAGAACGGGACGATCTTGTTTACCCGGCTGACTTATATCTTGAAGGATCTGACCAATACCGTGGATGGTTTAACTCATCTCTTACGACAAGTGTTGCCATCAATGGCCATGCGCCTTATAAAGGTGTGCTAAGTCATGGCTTCACTCTTGACGGCGAAGGACGTAAAATGAGTAAATCTATCGGTAATGTCATCATCCCTGCAAAGGTAATGAACCAACTTGGTGCAGATATTCTTCGTCTATGGGTATCGTCTGTTGATTATACAGCGGACGTACGAGTTTCTGATTCTAACTTCAAGCAAGTTTCTGAAGTGTATAGAAAAATTCGTAACACACTTCGTTTCCTGCACGGTAATACATCAGACTTTAATCCAGCTACGGATGCTGTGGCGTTTGAAAATCTTCGTACAGTCGACAAATTCGTCTATGTGAAATTACAGGACTTAATCAAAGAAGTGCGCAATGCCTATGAAAACTATGAGTTCGCTACTGTTTACCATGCGGTGAATAATTTCTGTACAGGTGAATTGAGCTCGTTCTACCTAGATATCGCGAAAGATGTTGTCTATATCGAAGGTGCAGACCATCCACATCGCCGTGCGATGCAAACAGTTATGTATGAAACGTTGATTGCGTTGTTGAAATTGTTAACACCGATTGTGCCACACACGACAGATGAAATGTGGGCATTTATCGAGCATAAAACTGAAGAAAGTATTCAGCTAACAGATATGCCTGAAGCACAAGATCTAGGAGCAGAAGCACAGGCGTTGCGTGAGCGTTTCGCTACATTGATGCTTGTTCGTGATGACGTTCTGAAGGCACTTGAAGAAGCGCGTAATGGTAAAGTTATCGGGAAATCGCTTGAAGCGAAAGTAACAGTTGCTGTCCCTGAAAACCTGAAAGATGTATTCGCAGCGGATGATATTGACTTCGCACAATTCTTCATCGTATCGAAGTTTGCTGAAGGAGATATCGCTAACATGCCGGAAGGTACTTTGAAACTGGACGCTGTAAGTGTTCTTGTTGAAAATGCAGATGGCGAAAAATGTGAGCGTTGCTGGACGATTTCTGAAACAATCGGATCAGACGAAACACATCCTACACTATGTACGCGTTGTGCAGATGTTGTGAAAGTTCATTATTCGTAATACTGTCAAACGCTAAGTCGCTGCTGCTGTCTTTATATAAGACTGGCAGCAGTGGCTTTTTTATATTACTCATTTAGCGTTGAAACGCGCTCATACAGGTGTCGATGTGGTAAAATGGAACGTAATCTGTCGGACGGGGGTATTTGGATTGTTCATTTATTACGGATTGGCGGCATTCGTCATTATTTTGGATCAGTTTACGAAATGGCTAGTCGTTAAAAATATGGAACTTGGCGAAAAAATTAGCATTGCAGATCCTTATTTAGGGCTTCTTTCTCACCGTAACAAGGGAGCGGCTTGGGGCATGCTTGAAGGACAAATGTGGTTATTTTATATCGTCACAGTTGTCGTTGCAATAGGTATTATCTATTTCTTCCATAAAGAAGCGAAAGGGCAACCGCTCTTTGGACTCAGTTTAATGTTTCTTCTTGGTGGTGCGATTGGTAATTTTATCGATCGTCTGTGGCGCAAGGAAGTTGTCGATTTTGTCGATGTCACAATCCCGGTTATCAACTACGATTTTCCAATCTTTAATGTTGCAGATGCAGCATTGACGGTCGGTGTGATTATGATCATCATCCATATTATTTTGGATGAAAAAAAGAATAAGAAAAAGGTGTAGTAATGGATAAAATTGAAATTGAAATAACTGAAATTGAAATAACTGAAGAACACAAAGGAAGCCGTATAGACAAAGCATTGTCGGCGTTCAATCCTGAATGGTCACGTACACAAATTCAAACATGGCTGAAAAATGGCCTTGTTCTTGTCGGCGGTATTACAGTTAAACCGAATTATAAAGTTAGACTGGGAGATACAGTGACGGTGGAAGAACCTGAACTGGAAGAACTTGACGTTGTTGCGGAAGAACTAGATCTCGATATCGTCTATGAAGATAAAGACGTACTCGTTGTCAATAAAGCACGCGGTATGGTTGTTCATCCTGCGCCAGGTCATCCATCAGGAACGCTAGTCAACGGCCTTATGCACCATTGCACGGACCTTTCTGGCATTAATGGTGTAGTTCGTCCTGGGATTGTCCATCGTATTGATAAAGATACGTCCGGGCTTTTGATGGTCGCGAAAAATGATAAGGCGCATGTGTCGTTAGTAGAACAACTTGTTAACAGGTCTGTAACGCGCGTTTACACTGCACTTGTCCATGGCCATATTCCACACGATAATGGAACAATTGACGCACCAATCGGCCGTGATTCACGGGAACGCCAAAATATGGCAATTGTTGATAAAGGAAGGCATGCGGTAACGCATTTCAAAGTACTAGAACGGTTCGGCGATTACACACTTGTTGAATGTAGATTAGAAACAGGTAGAACACATCAGATTCGCGTGCACATGAAATATATTGGTTTTCCACTTGTTGGAGATCCGAAATATGGACCGAAAAAAACACTCGAATTTAACGGACAAGTATTGCATGCAGGAACGCTTGGTTTTGATCATCCTGTGACAGGTGAGTACTTAGAATTCAGCAGCCCTCTACCTGAAGATTTTATAGAGTTGGTCGATAAAGTTAGGAAAAGCGTTGACAAAACAGAAGAGTAGAATATATACTGAATGAAGCAATTGAATAGCGATACCTTTAAAATCAGTCCAGAGAGGCTGGGAAGGTTGCACGGAAGTACAGTCAAACTGCTGCGCGCAGTTTCTATGTACATTTATTTCTGCACGTATACCCTCCCGCCATCCAAGGCCGGGAGGTTTTTTTTATGGAGAATATCCAACCCCACCGGTTCCTGGAAGGCATTTGACCGAAAGACCGAAGTAGACAAGGAAAATGGAGGATGTTGAAATGACAGAAAAAGCAAATATTCTTGATGAGCAGGCAATTGGCAGGGCAGTTACACGAATTGCACACGAAATAATTGAACGCAACAAAGGAATTGACGAGTGCATTCTAGTTGGCATCAAAACACGCGGCGCTTACTTAGCGAACAGGCTTGCTGAAAAAATTGAACTTATCGAAGGGAAGCCGATTAAAGCCGGTGAACTTGATATCACACTGTATCGGGATGACCTTATGCTAAAACACGGTATCAACGAACCTTTAGTCCAGCAGGTAGACATCAAGCATGATGTGACAGATATGAAAGTCATTTTGGTAGACGACGTTCTCTATACTGGCAGAACAGTTCGAGCGGCGATGGATGCAGTTATGGATCTTGGAAGACCAGCATCAATCCAACTAGCGGTCCTTGTTGACCGGGGTCACCGTGAATTACCAATACGACCAGACTTCGTAGGGAAAAACATCCCGACATCAAGCGATGAACAGGTCGTTGTGAGTGTAGTAGAAACGGATGGCAAAGATGGTGTGTCAATTCATTCAAAATAAAAGTGTAAGTCACCTGAAGGCTAGAAACAAAATAAAGTAATCCGCACGGGGGGTATGGGCAATGGATGAAAAAGTATTAGATGTACATGAAAAACCAGCACCAACCAGGTGGATTATCCTCAGTTTACAACATATGTTTGCCATGTTCGGAGCAACAATATTAGTTCCTCAACTCGTCGGGTTAAGTCCAGCAATCGCCCTTCTGACAAGCGGGATTGCAACAATCGTCTTTATTCTTGTAACACGATTTCAAGTGCCAGCGTACTTAGGCTCATCTTTCGCTTTCATCATTCCGATACAAGTCGCGACCGAAACAGGTGGAATTGGCAGCGCCATGATTGGAAGCATGTTTGTGGCACTTGTCTACGGGATCATTTCATTACTCATTTGGAAAACGGGCTACAATTGGATTATGAAAGTATTGCCTCCGATTGTTGTAGCGCCTGTCATCATCGTAATTGGACTGGCACTTTCACCAACTGCAATCAGTATGGCAAGTACAATTCAATTCGGAGATGACAGGGTATACAACCTGCTTCATTTCTCAGCAGCACTTGTCACGTTGGCGGCTGCTATTGTCTGCCTCATGTTTTTCAAAGGAATCATCAGCCTAATGCCAATACTAATCGGCATCAGCGTCGGCTACATTTACTCGGCTTTCATTGGAATATTGGATTTTACAAAAGTTGTGGAAGCAAAGTGGTTTGAATTTCCTGAAATGCTAATTCCAGGTGTGGATTATGATTTCGTCATTACACCTACGCTCCTGTTTCTTATGGTGCCAATTGCGATTGTCACTATATCGGAGCATATCGGCCATCAACTCGTCCTTGGACGAATCGTTGGAAGAGATTACATAAAAAATCCGGGATTGAACCGCTCTTTACTTGGTGATGGACTTGGAACACTCATAAGTGGTCTTGTAGGTGGGCCACCTAAGACGACATACGGTGAAAATATCGGTGTACTTGCGCTTACTCGTGTTTACAGTGTCTATGTCATTTTAGGAGCTGCCATTTTCGCCATAGCCTTCTCTTTCTTAGGAAAAGTGATGGCATTGATTGCGACGATTCCGACGGCAGTGCTCGGCGGGGTTTCGATACTCTTGTTTGGAATTATCGCTTCATCTGGTTTACGCATGCTCGTGGATCACAAAATAGATTTTGGCAACCAGCGTAATCTAGTAATTGCCTCAGTCATTCTAGTCATCGGAATTGGTGGTGCGAGCTTCAAATTTAGCGATACATTCCAAATAGAAGGTATGGCACTAGCAGCAATTATCGGTGTGATACTCAACCTGGTTCTGCCAGGAAGAACAAATGAAAGCCTAGTTGATGAAAAAGAATAGAAAACCTTTTAACACTGTTCCGAGAGTCAGGGAAAGGTTCGTTTGACACCCATTCTACACAATAAGTGTAGGGTATTGGTTTGTCATACTTAACGAGCCTTTCCGTCTATCGGAAAGGCTCGTTTTTCAATATATAAGACAGTATAAGTTTAACAACACGGAACAGTGTCTAGCTTCAGGCGCCAGCCGCTCGGAGGCCCGCAGGATGTGGGTCACGTAGCCATTGCCGCAGGACGCGGCGTACTTAGGCTAGGTTCCTTGAAAGCAATCCAGCTATGTGGCAAAGAACGCCACGTCGCTGGATCGACTTATGCCTGTCGCGTCTGGGCGGCGCCTTCCGCTTTTCAATAAAAGGAGGACAAACCAGATGCAGCATCTTGTCTCGATGAAACACCTGACTGAAGAAGAAATCATGATAATCCTTGATCGGGCTGATACATTCAAAAAGTTCGGAGTCCGGGAATTGCCCGGGAAATATAGTGTCAGCAATTTGTTTTTCGAACCAAGCACACGTACAAAAATGAGTTTTGAAATGGCGGAACGGAAACTCGGACTTGATGTATTGCCATTCGAATCTAGCTTCTCCAGCACGTTAAAAGGAGAGACCATTTACGACACAGTAAAAACACTCGAAGCAATCGGTGTAGATGCACTTGTTATCCGTCATCCCGAAGATGGTTACTATGAGCAGTTGATAGGGAGAACGTCAGTTTCTATCATTAACGGAGGAGACGGTTCAGGTCAGCATCCAACGCAATCACTGCTGGATTTATTCACAATAAAAGAAGAGTTTGGTTCATTTAAAGGACTGAATGTACTTATAGCAGGGGATATTACACATAGTCGTGTAGCCCGATCCAATGCAGATGCGCTGACGACACTTGGCGCAAATGTGACCTTCCTTTGTCCGGCAGAATGGGCAGGCGAATTCGACAGTGTGGATTCGTGGGATGAAGTGATTAAAAGTAATGATGTGGTCATGCTACTTAGGGTTCAACATGAAAGACATGAGGTAGAAAGTACTTTTGCAGGTGAAAGTTATCACGAACGATATGGTCTAACAGAAGCCCGCGAGCAGCTGATGAAGGAGAATGCAATCATCATGCATCCCGGACCATTCAACCGAGGCGTTGAAATTGCAGATTCGTTAATCGAATGTTCAAAGTCGCGAATTTTTAAACAAATGGAAAATGGTGTATACATACGGATGGCCGTATTGGAATCAGTATTGAAAGGGAGGAATTGACATGCAGAAACTTATTCAAGGGGTTCAGATTCTTAACGGTGATGGGGAACTTGTTACAACAGACGTAAAAGTAACGGGTGATAAAATTACAGAAATCGGTCATCAGCTTACAGTGGAAAACGCAGAAATAATCGAGGGCAAGGGACTTTTACTAGCGCCGGGCTTCATCGATGTCCACGTTCACTTACGCGAACCGGGTGGCGAGCATAAAGAGACAATCGAAAGCGGAACACTTGCAGCAGCAAAAGGCGGTTACACGACAATCTGTGCAATGCCAAATACACGACCTGTACCGGATACAAAAGAAAATCTGACACTCGTCAATGACTTAATCGCACAGAAATCCCTAATCCGTGTCCTTCCATACGCATCTATTACAATTCGGGAAGCCGGCAAAGAACGGACGAATCTTGCAGAACTAAAAGAACACGGCGCATTCGCGTTCACAGACGATGGTGTCGGTGTACAACAGGCAGGCATGATGTACGAAGCGATGCAGGATGCAGCTGAAATCGGTATGCCGATTGTTGCACACTGTGAAGATAATACGCTTATTTATGGCGGCGCGATGCACGAAGGCAAACGTAATAAAGAACTAGGTCTTCCAGGAATACCTTCTATAGCAGAATCAGTCCATATCGCTCGAGATATTTTACTGGCTGAAGCGGCTGGCGCTCATTACCATGTTTGTCACGTCAGCACAAAAGAGTCGGTTCGGGTTATCCGCGACGCGAAAAAAGCAGGGGTGCACGTGACTGCTGAAGTAAGTCCGCATCACCTTCTCCTTTCGGAAGAGGATATTCCTGGCGATGATGCAGATTGGAAGATGAATCCGCCACTTCGTGGAACAGAAGATCTTGCAGCACTGCGTGAAGGCTTGCTTGACGGCACACTGGATTTCATCGCAACAGATCACGCTCCGCACAGTGCAGAAGAAAAAGCGGTCGGTTTTGCAAAAGCGCCATTCGGTATTACTGGTTTTGAAACAGCATTCCCCCTTCTTTATACGAACTTCGTAAAAAAAGGAACATGGACATTGCAACAGCTTATCGATTGGATGACGAAAAAGCCGGCTGATGTATTCGGCTTACCATACGGTAAAATTGAAGTTGGAGCCACTGCGGATTTAGTGTTACTTGATTTGAACAAAGAAGCAAAAATAGATCGCACAACATTTGTATCCAAAGGTAAGAACACACCATTTGACGGTTTGACATGCACAGGCTGGCCAGTTAAAACGATTTTCGGTGGAAAAGTAGTTTGGGAGGATGGACAATGATGAAAAAAAGAATGCTTATTTTAGAAGACGGAACAATTTTTGAAGGAATCGCTTTTGGTTCTGATGAGGCTTCAATCGGTGAAACAGTATTCACAACAGGTATGACAGGCTATCAAGAAACCATTTCAAATCCTTCGGGAGCTGGACAAATCATTGTGATGACCTACCCGCTAATTGGTAACTATGGTATTAACCGGGACGATTACGAATCAATAGAACCGGCAGCGAGCGGAGTAGTGGTTCGTGAACTAGCAGACGAACCATCAAACTTCCGTAGCGGCATGACGCTTTGCGAACTGTTGACGATGAAGGGTATTCCTGGAATTCAAGGAATCGATACGCGTAAATTAACACGGCTGCTGCGCGACAAAGGTGCGCTAAAAGGGATTCTTACTGCTGCAGGAGAAGAAGTAAATGTACAAGAAACAGTTGCACATGTCGCTTCTTACAACTTACCGACAGATCTTGTTGCACGCGTTTCGACACAAAAACCTTATCCTAGCCCAGGTCGCGGAGAGCGAATTATCCTGATCGATTATGGTTTGAAACATGGTATTTTACGCGAATTAAATGACAGAGATTGCGACGTTATCGTTGTTCCATATAACACATCGACGAAAGAAATCTTATCTCTATCACCAGATGGCATTGTGTTGTCAAATGGACCGGGGAATCCGATGGATGTTGAAGGTACAGTTGAAGTGATTAAAGAATTGTTAGGAAAAGCTCCAATCTTCGGGATTGGCCTTGGCCATCAACTATTTGCACTTGCTTGCGGTGCGCGTACAGTTAAATTGAAAAACAGTCATATGGGCGGCAATCACCCGGTAAAAGATTTGACTACAGGTAGGACGGAATTGACTTCCCAGTGCCATGGCTACGCTGTAGATGAAGAATCACTTGCAGGTACGAATCTTGAAGTGACACATAAAGCACTTAATGACGGCTCAGTTGAAGGCGTGAAGAGCACGAAATACGAAGCGTTTTCCGTACAGTTTCATCCGGAAGCATCACCAGGACCAGAAGATTCGAAACATCTGTTTGACCGATTCATGGATGTAATAAAAACAAGCAGCCGAGAGGGGAATTTCAATGCCTAAACGTACAGATATTGAAACTATATTAGTTATCGGGTCAGGCCCGATTGTCATTGGTCAGGCAGCGGAGTTTGACTATGCCGGAACTCAAGCATGTCTTTCATTAAAAGAAGAGGGCTACCGTGTCATTCTTATTAACTCTAACCCTGCAACAATTATGACAGATACAGAAATTGCGGACAAAGTATATATCGAACCAATCACGCTTGAATTCGTCAGCCGCATCATTCGTAAAGAACGCCCTGATGCACTTCTTCCAACAATGGGTGGGCAGACTGGTTTGAATATGGCGATTGAACTGGATGAATCGGGAATATTGAAAGAATTAGGAATTGAAATCCTTGGTACAAAGCTTGATGCAATCCATAAGGCAGAAGACCGTGATTTGTTCAGAACACTAATGAATGAACTAGGTGAACCTGTTCCTGACAGCGATATTATCCATAACCTTGAAGAAGCACATGCTTTTGTTGATAGAATCGGCTATCCAGTTATTGTTCGTCCGGCATTCACGCTTGGCGGTACAGGCGGCGGCATGTGCTACAACGACGCAGATCTAGAAGAAATTGTGACAAGCGGTTTGAAATATAGCCCAGCTACACAATGTTTGCTGGAAAAATCGATTGCCGGCTATAAAGAAATTGAATATGAGGTAATGCGTGACTCAGCTGATAACGCAATCGTCGTTTGCAACATGGAAAACGTCGATGCAGTCGGAATTCATACGGGCGATTCAATCGTCGCGGCTCCAAGCCAGACGATGACAGACCGTGAAAATCAAATGCTTCGAAATGTGTCACTTAAAATTATCCGTGCGCTCGGAATTGAAGGCGGATGTAACGTTCAGCTTGCACTTGATCCACATAGCTTTGATTACTTCATTATCGAAGTGAACCCGCGTGTTAGCCGATCGTCGGCACTAGCATCGAAAGCGACAGGCTATCCAATCGCGAAGCTTGCTGCCAAAATTGCAGTCGGCATGACGCTCGACGAAATGATGAATCCGGTTACGGGGACAACATACGCTTGTTTCGAACCATCACTTGATTACATCGTAACGAAAATCCCACGCTGGCCATTTGATAAATTCGAATCTGCTAAACGGAACTTGGGTACACAAATGAAAGCAACAGGCGAAGTAATGGCAATCGGCCGTACATTCGAAGAGTCGATTTTGAAAGCAGTACGCTCACTTGAAACAGGACAATTCGGTTTATCATTGAAAAACGGTTCGACAATGACGGACGAATGGATTGAAAAACGTATCCGTCGTGCGGGAGATGAGCGTTTGTTCTTCATCGGCGAAGCATTCCGCAGAGGCGCGACAGTTGAAACGATTCACGAATGGAGTCAAATCGACGCCTTTTTCTTACGCAAGTTCCAGAAAATCGTCCAGTTTGAACTGGTCTTAAAAGCGAATCCGTTTGATTATGAAACGTTACGCACTGCAAAACGCATGGGCTTCTCTGACGTAACAGTTGCTGAACTATGGAGCACAGATGAGCGTGCGATTTACGATTGGCGAAAAGAGCATGGCCTTATTCCAGTCTATAAAAAAGTCGATACCTGTGCAGGCGAATTTGAATCGGATACACCGTATTTTTACGGCACGTACGAAGATGAAAATGAATCGATTAGAACAGACAAGAAAAGCGTAATAGTACTTGGTTCTGGCCCGATTCGTATCGGTCAAGGCGTCGAGTTCGACTATGCGACAGTACACTCTGTTTGGGCAATTCAAGAAGCTGGTTACGAAGCAATTATCATCAACAACAACCCTGAAACGGTGTCAACAGACTTCTCGATTTCGGACAAATTATACTTTGAGCCACTGACAATCGAAGATGTAATGCATATCGTCGACTTAGAACAGCCTGAAGGCGTTATCGTTCAGTTCGGTGGACAAACAGCTATCAACCTAGCAGCTGGTCTCGAAGCCCGCGGCGTGAAAATTTTGGGGACGTCTTTAGAAGATATTGACCGTGCGGAAAATCGTAATAAATTTGAAAGTGCACTGCGCGAAATTGGTATTCCACAGCCCCTTGGAAAAACAGCTGTTTCAGTACCAGAAGCTGTCGCGATTGCCAATGAAATCGGTTATCCTGTACTCGTAAGACCTTCTTATGTACTAGGTGGACGTGCGATGGAAATTGTTTATCATGAAGAAGAACTGCTTTATTACATGGAGCATGCAGTTGAAGCGAGCCCAGATCATCCGGTACTCGTCGATCGCTACTTGACAGGAACTGAAATCGAAGTCGATGGTATATGCGACGGAGAAAACGTGTTGATACCAGGAATTATGGAACATATTGAACGTGCAGGTGTTCACTCAGGTGACTCGATTGCCGTGTTCCCACCGCAAAACTTATCGGCTTCTCAGATGGAAACAATTGCTGATTATACGACACGCCTTGCAAAAGGACTTGGAATTGTAGGTCTGCTCAATATCCAGTTCGTCATCTCAGAAGGGCAAGTCTATGTTATTGAAGTGAATCCACGTTCAAGTCGTACAGTTCCATTCTTAAGCAAAATCACGAACATTCCGATGGCAAACATTGCGACAAAAGCCATTCTGGGTCAATCAATTATCGAACAAGGTTACAAAAATGGACTGGCACCGGCTCCATCTGGCGTCTACGTTAAAGTACCAGTGTTTTCATTCGCGAAATTGCGTCGAGTTGATATCACGCTTGGACCTGAAATGAAATCGACCGGAGAAGTAATGGGTAAAGATACTACGCTTGAAAAAGCCCTGTACAAAGGTCTTGTTGCAGCGGGCATGGAAATAAAAGAATACGGTTCAGTCATAATGACGGTTTCTGACAAAGATAAAGAAGAGATGGTCAGCATTGCTAAACGCTTTACGGATATCGGTTACCGCATTTTAGCGACTGGAGGTACAGCTGCTGTGTTAGAGAGCGCTGGCATTCGCGTGAAAACAATCGGTAAAATTGGTTCTGAAGGGCCGACGCTTCTGGATGTTATTCAAAAAGGGGAAGCGCAAATTGTTATCAATACGCTGACAAAAGGAAAACAGCCTGAACGTGACGGCTTCAGAATTCGCCGCGAATCAGTTGAAAATGGCATACCTTGCTTCACTTCACTTGATACGGCAGATGCGATGCTACGTGTTATTGAATCAATGACATTCCAAACTGAGGAAATGGGGAAAGTGGGAGAGACTATATGATCATCCAAGATCGAATGACGGTCACTTCTCAACAGCAAATTGCCCATAACATTTTTGAAATGAAGTTAAACGGTAAATTGGTCGGGGAAATTACTTCCCCAGGCCAGTTTGTCCACATTCGTGTGTCAGACTCGTTTGAACCACTATTAAGACGTCCAATTTCAATTGCTTCTATTGATCAAAAGACTTCCGAAATGACCATTATTTATCGCGCGGAAGGTCGGGGGACTACAATCCTTTCACAGAAACGTGCTGGTGATGAAGTAGATGTGCTTGGCCCACTTGGGAATGGTTTTCCTGTTGAAGAAACGGCGCAGGGAGAAACGGCAATCCTAATTGGCGGAGGAATCGGAGTACCACCGTTGTATGAGTTGTCGAAGCAATTGACGGCGAAGGGCGTGAAATGCACGCATGTCTTAGGATTCCAATCAAAGGACGTTGTATTTTACGAAGAAGAATTTAGTAAGCTCGGCGAAACACATATCGTAACAGTCGATGGATCGCTAGGAGAAGCAGGTTTCGTGACCACGGTTATGGCGGAACTTGGCAATGAATTCTCAACGTATTACAGCTGTGGTCCAATGCCGATGCTTGAAGCAATCGAAAAAATGTACGCAGGGAAAAAAGGCTTTCTGTCATTTGAACAACGCATGGGCTGCGGAATCGGTGCTTGTTTCGCATGTGTATGTCAAACGACGGAAGGATCGGAAAAAGCATATATTAAAGTATGCTCAGATGGTCCAGTATTCCCAGCGGGGGTGGTGGCAATATGAATAGACTATCGATTGAATTACCTGGTTTATCATTAAAAAACCCAATTATGCCCGCATCAGGTTGTTTCGGATTCGGTAAAGAATATGGCCAACGGTATGATTTATCCTTGCTTGGCGCGATAATGATCAAATCCACAACACTTGAAATGAGGCTAGGCAATCCGACACCGCGTGTTGCGGAAACGGCGTCAGGTATGCTGAATGCGATAGGTCTTCAAAATCCGGGACTGCAAGGTGTTTTAGAAGGCGAGTTGCCTTGGCTGGAACAGTTTGATGTGCCAATTATCGCAAACGTTGCGGGAACTGAAACAGCAGATTACGTGGAAGTAGCGAAAATGATTTCTCAAGCTCCAAACGTTAAGGCACTTGAGTTGAATATCTCGTGTCCAAACGTTAAATGTGGAGGAATTACATTTGGAACGGATCCTGAAATTGCAAAAGAGCTGACAAGGGCGGTAAAAGAAGTGTCTTCAGTTCCGGTTTATGTCAAACTGTCTCCAAACGTCACTTCTATTGTGGAAATTGCACAGGCGGTTGAAGCTGGCGGAGCAGATGGCATTACGATGGTTAACACACTGATAGGTATGCGTCTTGATCAGAAAACAGGTCGACCCGTTATTGCAAACGGTACAGGCGGTTTGTCTGGCCCTGCGGTTAAACCGGTTGCGATTCGGATGGTTTATGAAGTAAGCAAAGCAGTCAATATTCCGATTATAGGAATGGGTGGGGTGACAGAGGTGGCCGATATTATCGACTTTATGTCCGCAGGTGCAAGTGCCGTTGCAGTAGGAACTGCGAACTTTGTTAATCCGTTTATTTGCCCGCAGATTATTGAACAATTGCCAGCTAAGTTGGACGAGCTAGGAATTGGTCATATTTCTGAACTGATAGGAAGGAGCCACCGTCTATGAAAACATCCCCAATTATAGCGCTCGATTTTGATTCTGCTGAAAAGACGTTTGACTTTCTCCGTGCTTTTGACGGGGACGTTAATGTAAAAGTGGGCATGCAGCTTTATTATAAAGAAGGGCCTGCGATTGTGGCTCGGTTGAAAGAACAAGGTTATGATGTGTTCCTTGATTTGAAATTGCATGACATTCCAAACACGGTGAAATCAGCGATGGAAGTGCTTGCAGGATTCGGCGTTGACCTTGTGAATGTTCATGCAGCTGGCGGTAAGGCCATGATGGAGGCGGCTCTTGAAGGATTAGATAAAGGGACGCCATTTGGAATGTCACGGCCATCACTAATCGGTGTTACACAACTTACGTCTACAGATGAGCGGCAAGTTCGTGAAGAACAATTGATAGGTGTTGCACTACAAGAATCTGTCCTTCATTATGCTAAGCTGACGAAAGAAGCAGGTCTTGATGGTGTCGTTTGTTCTGTCCATGAAACGACAGCGATTGCAGATAGTTGTGGAAAACCCTTTTTCAAAGTGACGCCTGGCATACGCCTTGCAGATGGCGGAGCACATGATCAGAAACGGATTGCGACACCTGAAGAAGCGCGTCTTGCAGGTTCGACACATATTGTAGTTGGGCGAGCAATTACGGGAGCGACGGATCCGCGAGTAGCGTACGAACACATACATACACTTTGGAAGGGGACGAAATAACAATGGTGAGAAAAGAAGTTGCTGAAATTCTATTGAATGTTGGTGCAGTTGAATTAAGTCCTGAAGAGCCGTTTACATGGGCATCAGGTATTGAGTCTCCAATCTATTGCGATAACCGCTTGACGATGTCAGATCCGGTTGGACGGATAAAAATTGCGGAAGGCCTTGCAGAATTAATTCGTGAAAATTATCCTGAAACAACGGTCATTGCAGGGACAGCAACAGCGGGGATTCCACACGCGGCTTGGGTTGCGGACATTCTCGGATTACCAATGGTGTATATCCGTTCAAAAGCAAAAGGACATGGTCGCAGTCGTCAAATCGAAGGTAAAGTGGATGTCGCAGATAAAGCGGTAATTATCGAAGATTTGATCTCAACGGGCGGCAGTAGCTTGAATGCTGCGGAAGCACTGCGTTCTGAAGGTATTGAAGTGACTGGCATTGTTTCTATCTTTACATATGAACTGCAAAGCGCAGATGAAACATTCGCGTCGGCGGGATTAACTTACAAGAGCCTGACTGATTTCGGTGCACTTGCTGAAGTCGCACAAGAAAAAGGTGCCATCAATGAAGAGTCAATGACTAGTTTGCTTGAGTGGCATGGGAAATTGAAGGCTGGTTTGTTGAAATAAATTGAAAAGCTATTCCATGGTGAAATCCATGTGGAATAGCTTTTTTTTCTAGTAACTCAACTAAGATTATACAGAAAATTTTTAAACTGAATTTGTTAATGTCTCCAATCGCTTAGTTAACCGCTCTCGCCAATCAAGAGCCAATTCATGAACGTCTAATACTTTTTGGATACCTTCAATATCTTTTGGATGATGAAAATAAATCTGGTTGGCAAAAAGGACGGACACTTGTTTTGGATGAGATTCTACTAATGCAATTGTCGAATCTTTTCGTACAGTGCCTTCTTCTAAAACACGACATAAATATCCCGTGAAACCGGTTTCCACCATTCTATTGAGAAGGGGAGGCATATCGGTTCTCTTTGTAATCGTGCTACATGGAATTCTTCCTTGCGATATTTGAATGATAGCATCACCGAGACGAAAAATGTCACCAATATGAACGTCTTGCTCTAACATATTGGTGACTGTTATATTCTCCCCGAAAGCCGAACGTGGTAGGGGCTTGTTAAGTTCCTGTTCCCAAAGCGAATAATGCTCATGTGGATAGACACAAACAGCGCGGTCAAGCCCCCCATGATGCCGAAGGTCTGCTACACCATCTCCTCGAAAGCCATCCTTCGATAAAAAGACCGTCTCAATTGTTTCTTTGCATATGCCAGTATCCATTTCTTTATCAGTACCGTATTTCATTTTTTTCGGTAATCCGATTGATAAGTTTATTAATTCAGCACTAGTAATTGTCATTTGAGGTATACCCACTTTCTAAAAGAAGTGATAGCTAGTTATGTTGAGCCTACAACTACCTATATAAACTAAGCGAAGGCATCCCCTAGCGCCGCAGCGGATTCAATGAGATTCTATATTTCAACATAGCTAGTTTAATTGTCCATCTATTCTATAATCAAACCACAGCAAAAATCAGTTGTCAAAAGATTGTATGAAAACACCAGAATATACTACTTACATTTGAATTCTCTTATTGAATATCGCTTATCAAAAGTTGAAGAATAGGTATGAAAGGAAATGGACAGACTTGATTTTTAGAGTTAATGGAAAAACGTAACGAAAAATTGACTGGTCCATAGCAAGACTAGACTGCTTAGGCATATCAGGAGGTGTATCGAATGAAAGAATTCAAAGTAACCTATTTCTTTGATGAAGAGCATTATATAAGAAGGTTTATTTATATGGAGTCTCAAGAAAAAGCGGAAGAGCTAATCCAAAGTGAGCGAGACCGATACATTTCGTTTCGGGATAGCAGAGGAATTTACCACGAATTGAATACCCGCGATGCTCGGGTGATTCAACTGTCTGACTATAATAGAATCGATAAAAGTAAAAAAGCGTCAGAGTAAACTTTTGGGAGTTTGAGCATGATGCTATCCTCCAAAAAAAGTATTAAAAATAGAAAATGCTATTGCGCGATGGATAAGACCATCGTGGAATAGCATTTTTTACATACATTTATAACTAAGTTTCATCCGGATTAATTATAAGCATTTTTCTATATTATAGGCAAACCTTGATCAATTCAAGGCTTGCGTCTATGTATATGATTTGCGTTTACATCGCCCACAAGTTGAACAATATTGATTAAGGATTCAGTGCGTTGCTTGAATTCTTGGTTATCAATTTTCATCTCTTTATGTAGGGTTTCTAACGTATTATAAATAGATAGGACATTTTTCAGAATAACCATCTCTAATTTACCTTCATCTAATAACACCTGGAAATCCTTTAAACTTGTTTGAAACGATTTTGATTGTTTGTCCATAATTTTTGAAATAACTAACCCAACGTCATCTATAGAATCTAAATTGACCACCTTAACAAAACAACACCTCTCTGTAATATTTAACGAAGACTCCGTGTCTTGTATTCAAAGAAAATTATCATGGGTTAACTTTTTGACAACTTTCTTTGAATACAGGACATTAACATTTGTTGAAGTTATTAAGTGGTTTTACTGACGATTTATTCTTTCTGGATTACTTAAAGTTATATCTTTTTCGAAAAAAATACTTGGATGGCACTTGAAATATCTCTTCCACCTTAATATATGATTAAAAGAAATGTTGGAAGAATCTTTTCCCATTTATCATATATTGTTGTACTGATACCTAAGCTTTCAGCAAATTCACCCCGTATTTTAATCACAAAGAATGAAGTATTTGGTGTAGGTAAAATGGCACTATTTTTTCAGATGTCATATAAATTACTCCTATACATGTAATTATATATTACTAAAAGTGATATCGCAAGAAGGGTTTTATAGGAGTATTTTCACATGTTTTTTTATATCGAATAAAATCACCCCTAAAATTATGTACAATCAGTGTGTGAAGTAAATGGAGGTTCTATTCGTTTCCAATCTTATTCAAGAACAATTTTCCGATCGTTTGAAGCGATTGAGGGAAAGAAATAAAGTAACGATGGTGGAACTTGCTGAAGCAATTGGGATGAGCCAAGCAACGATTTCGGAATGGGAAAAGGGTCATAAATTTCCCAGGTCTGGGGCCTTACAGCAACTGGCAAATTATTTTGACGTTTCGATGGAATACTTCTTTAAAGAGAACTCTTTTCCTACAGCTGAGACGATAACCATTCCATACTTACCGTCTATTTCAGCGGCTTCATTTTTACTTACAGATGGCATTGAAGTGATGAGATTGAATTTATTAAACCGCCCGCCAGTTTCAAAGGAGAATACCCGAAGGACAAAAAAATGATTGCATACAAAGCAAGTGGAGAAAGTATGGATTTACTTTTTTCAGAAGGGGCTACTATCGTTGCGAGAAAAATCGGACGGGATGATTTAGTAGATGGTGACATTGCCGTTTACTGTTTTGATAATGAATATGCCGTCAGACGTTATAGAAGAATCGAATTGCAAAAAGTGAGCGTCTTAAGTCCGGAATCAACCGATAAAAGTTTTCGTGATTGTATAGTCCCGTTCAAGTCGGAGGGTGACTTCAAGATAATTGCTAAAGTGATTTGGTACGGTGTATCCATTTAGCGTAGACTCGTGGGTATATAGGAAGAGTGGAATAATAATAGGAAAGCATATACTTCTTGAAATGAAAAAAAGCTATTCCATATGGAATAGCTTTTTTTCATTTCTTAAGCTTCATAACAGTATCTTCATCTGGAGTGACTAAAATTGTCTTTTGTTCAAAATAGATAACAAATCCAGGTTTAGAGCCGTTCGGTTTTTTCACATGCCGTACTTCGGTGTAATCAACCGGCACGGCTGAAGACCCGCGCGCCTTACTGAAATAGGCGGAAAGGATTGCCGCTTCACGAATTGTTTCTTCGTCAGGATTCGCATCATGAATCAATACATGAGACCCGGGAATATCTTTTGTATGGAGCCAAATTTGGTCCCTAGTAGCAATTTTGAATGTCAAATAGTCGTTTTGCTTATTGTTCTTGCCGACTGAGATTTTCACACCTGTAGATGATACAAATGTTTCAGGAACTGGTTTTTTTGGTTTAGGTTTCCTTTTTGATTTGCGAGCCTTCAGAAAACCAAGTTCTGCCAACTCTTCACGTATTTCTGCGATGTCTATAGGGGATGCTTGTAGTACTTGTTGTTTAATCATTTCAAAGTAGGCGATATCTTCTGCCGTTTTTTCAAGCTGTTCAGCGATCATAATAAGTGCTGTTTTCGCTTTAGAATACCTTGAATAAAACCGCTGCGCGTTATCAATCGGTGATTTTCTAGGGTCTAGCGGAATCGTTACCGTTGTCCCTTCTTCATAATAATTGACGACAGTCGCTTCCGTTGAACCTTTTTCAATGGCATAACTATTGGCAGTAAGCAATTCTCCATAAAGTTGGAATGTATCTAGCTTTCCAGCGGCTTCTCTTTCTTTTACGAGTTTCTTCACTTTCAAATTCAGTTTAGCAACTTCATTGTCGAGCCAACGCTCTAAGTCCGCGGCTTGTGACTTCACACGTTCTCTTTCAGCACGAGCGAAGTAGACTTTATCCAACAAATCACCTAGCGTCTCGTATTCCGCAATCGTCTTATCTGCATGTGTTAGCGCCGTCGCTGAAAATACGGTTTTTGGCCCGATTTCAGAAATGTTTGGTGTGCTAGCCATTCCTTTGAATGAACCAAGGAGTGATGTGAAGACGATGAATTTATCCGCGGCCGAAGCATCTTTTAAGCGGTATACTAATTCTTCAGCATTAACTGGTGAAAAACCTGAAAATCGTTGGACGACGTCTCGGGCATTTTCTAGCTCAGGTAGCAACCCGTTAAATTGTTCCTCTGTCAGCGCAAAAGGATCCACTTTATCCTGCGGAGGGGCGGGGATGAAAGGTTGCCCCGGCAGTATTGTACGGTAACTATTCACCGATGGAGGTAAGTGTTTCATGCTATCAACGATGATATCGCGGTCGGGATCTACAAGCAGCAAGTTACTGTGTCTGCCCATAATTTCAACATACAACCGTCTGTTAATATCGTCCCCAATTTCATTTTTTGCCTTAACGTCTATCGTGATAATCCTATCTGTCCCGAATTGGCCGATAGAAGTAATCGACCCACCTTCTAAATGTTTACGTAAAACCATGCAAAACAAAGGTGGTTCAGAAGGATTTGTAATCGCTTCTTCTGTTAGTTGGATACGTGAATACGCCGAGTGAATTGAAATTAGTAGTTTTTGATTTTTACCGTCTGCACGGATAAGAAATACGACTTCTTGCGCGTTCGGCTGATGAATTTTAGAGATGCGTCCATTTTTTAAGACTTGCAGCTCCTGCACCATAGCCGTTGTGAATAAACCATCAAATGCCATTAGGATTCCTCTTTCAAATCGTTTTTCCCTATTTTAGCACTACAACAAGCATATATGGTATAATATGAACAGATTGTTTCGATCAATAACGATCGGAGCCGGCGTGATTGTGCCGAAGCTCCATTGTAAAATTAGATTAGATAAGAAGAGGGATTGCATGTACAAACAACGTGGGCTTCTAATTGTTCTGTCTGGACCTTCCGGTGTAGGCAAAGGGACGGTTCGAAAAGAGCTTTTTACACAACCGGATACGAATTATGAATACTCGATCTCGATGACGACGAGAAGTCCGCGCGAAGGTGAAGTGGATGGCTCCGATTATTTTTTCAAATCGAGAGCTGAATTCGAACGGTTGGTTGAAGAAGATAGGCTTCTTGAATATGCTGAGTACGTAGGCAATTATTACGGTACTCCGCTTGATTATGTTAATGCAACACTTGACGCTGGTAGAGACGTATTCCTCGAAATTGAGGTTGTCGGAGCGGCACAAGTGCGCGCCAAAGTTCCAGACGGATTATTCATTTTCCTTGCACCGCCAAGTTTGTCGGAACTTGAAGACAGACTTGTAGGAAGAGGTACCGAAGAAGCCGATGTCATTGCATCACGTATTTTGAAAGCGCGTGAAGAACTCGAAATGATGAATTTGTACGATTACGTCGTAGAAAACGACGAAGTGGCAAACGCATGCGATCGCATCAATGCCATTGTCACTGCCGAACATTGCCGCAGAGAACGTGTTGAAAAAATCTATCTAGGTATGCTGAAAGGGGAATAATCAATGTTAACTCCATCAATCGATTCTCTAAAAGAAAAAATTGACTCGAAATACACACTTGTGACACTCGCTTCAAAACGTGCACGTCAAATGCAAGAAGAAGGCACTAAGCTTCTTAATTCTTATGTCTCGAATAAGAATGTCGGCAAAGCGCTTGAAGAAGTAGCGGCAGGTGTACTATCTAAAAAGAAATCGGACGAATCAATCGTCTATGAAGACGAAGTTTAATAGGGCCAGCTGTTTTGGTACTTGAAAGACAGTGGGATTTGCGATTGGAAATGGTGTCTAGGCTTCAGTCGCCAGACGCGCGGAGGCTCACAGGAAGTGAGTTACGCAGCCTTTGCCGCAGGACGCGGCGCACTTAGGCTGCGTTCCCTGATAGTCAGCCCAGCCACGCGGCAAATGACGCCGCTTCGCCGGTCCGTCTTATGCCTGTCGCGGGCCTACAGGATGTAGGTCATGCAGCTGTTGCCACAGGACGTGGCGAACTTAGGCTGCGTTCATTTGTTAAACGGCTCCTTACGCTTTTCATATCATAAATAAATAAACGTGATACTCCCTTAGAAACGAGTTTTTCTTTGGGAGTTTGTCATTTTTAGAAGGGATGAGATCATGTTGTTGAATAAAAAAATCCTCCTTTGTGTAACTGGCGGAATCGCGGTCTATAAAGCTGTTGCACTTGTAAGTAAGTTATCGCAGGCAGGAGCGGACGTAAAGGTCATTATGACCGAATCAGCAAAGGAATTTGTCACACCACTGACATTCCAGGCGATGTCACGAAACGATGTTTTTTTCGATACGTTCGATGAAAAAAATTCACGTGTGATTGCCCATATTGATTTGGCAGATTGGGCTGATCTTGTCGTTGTTGCTCCGGCTACAGCGAATGTAATTGGTAAACTTGCGAATGGTATTGCTGACGATATGGTAACGACCACACTTTTAGCTACGCAGGCTGAGGTCTGGATTGCCCCTGCTATGAATGTCCATATGTATGAAAATAAAGCAGTTATCCGAAATATTACTACGTTGCACGAAGATGGCTATAAATTCATCGAGCCCTCTGAAGGCTACTTGGCATGCGGTTATGTAGGTAAAGGACGATTGGAAGAACCCGAAAAGATTGTAGAACTGATTACAGAACGGTTCACATCGTCCAAATACCTTCCGCTTTCTGGAAAGAAAGTTGTGATCACTGCAGGTCCGACACGTGAACGGATTGATCCGGTACGATATGTATCAAATTTTTCAAGCGGCAAGATGGGCTATGCGATGGCGGAAGCAGCAGCCAAGATTGGCGCTGACACCGTCCTAATTTCGGGACCTGTCGGATTGGACAAGCCTATGGGAGTAACTGTCATTGATATTGAAAGTGCGGCGGAGATGTTTGAAGCCGTCCGAACACAGTTTGATGATGCGGCAATCGTTATCAAAGCAGCTGCTGTAGCAGATTATAGACCGAGAGAGATTCATCCCCAAAAAATGAAGAAACAAGCAGGGGACTCTGTTATTGAACTTGAACGGACAACTGATATCTTGAAAACAATCGGTTCTTTGAAAACGAAGCAAATCCTTGTCGGTTTTGCTGCCGAAACTGAAAATGCAGTTGGCTATGGCATGGGCAAACTGGAAAGTAAAAACCTTGATTATATTATTATCAACGACGTGACTGATCCGGATGCAGGATTCGGGAAGGATACGAACGTTGTTACACTTCTATCGAAAAACGGTACACATAAGCCATTCCGAGCAATGCCGAAAAAAGAACTTGCTATTCTATTGCTGGAAACAATTATTAAAGAAGAAAGCGAACAACTAAATGATTGCTGAAGTCATTGTAGATGTAGCGGCTTATCCAATCGACAGGCCGTTTGATTACCTCGTTCCAAAAGCATTGGAATCTGTAATCGAACCTGGAACTAGAGTGAAAGTACCGTTTGGACCAAGGAAAGTACTTGGTTATGTAACAAGATTGAAGGTAGAAAGTGAGCTTGCACTTGGAAAAATAAAACCGATTGATGAACTTATAGATTTGGACCCTGTCATATCTAGTGAATTGCTTGAATTATCGCGTTGGCTCGCGGTTGAAACGTTATCGTATGAAATTGATGCACTTCAAGTGATGTTGCCTGCAGCGATGCGTGCAAAATATGAAAAGTTCATCATTGTCGAAGAACCAGAACGAATTGAAGACGCTGACTTTAAAGCTTTTCTTGCGGGTAGGAAACGGATTCAGTTGAAAGAAGTAGACTCAGCAGAATTGATGAAAACGTTAAAAAGGTATGCGACCCAAGGGATTGTCACAGTTGATACGGCTGTAGGGCAGAAAACTGCTGTGAAAAAAGTGCGCATGATTAAAATGGCAGACGAGGCAACACTTCAATCTTTAATAGACTCCATTCATTCCAATGCGAAAAAACAAGCAGAATTACTTCGCTGGATGTTGGAATATGCAGGGACAACAATCAGTGCAAAACGACTGATAGAACAATCGGGAATTCAACCGGCTGTGCTGAAAACTGTCATAGAAAGAGGCGCGGCTTTCGAAGAACTTGCTGAAGTGTACCGTGAACCTGATGCACCCCAATTGAAAGATACAGCAATACCCGAACAGTTGACTGACGAACAGCAAATCGCAGTTGATAATATAGCAGCGTCCGCAGATGGTCAACAAGCAGAAACGTTCCTTCTTCATGGTGTAACGGGTAGTGGAAAAACAGAAGTGTATTTACGTGCCATTAAACGCGTTTTGGATAAAGGCAAAGAAGCAATTGTCCTTGTTCCGGAGATATCATTGACACCGCAAATGACGTCACGCTTCAAGGAACGTTTCGGTCAGCTTGTGGCAGTTATGCATAGTGCTTTGTCTGCTGGTGAAAAGTATGATGAATGGCGGAAAATAAAACGGGGGGAAGTAAAGGTTGTCGTCGGAGCAAGATCGGCGGTATTCGCCCCGTTTGAAAATATCGGTATCATCATTCTCGATGAAGAGCATGAATCGACGTACAAGCAAGACGATACACCGCGCTATCATGCAAGAGACGTTGCGATTAAACGTGCGGAATATTACAATTGTCCCGTTATTCTAGGGAGTGCAACGCCATCACTTGAATCATATGCACGAGCGTCAAAGGGTGTATATACAATGCTTACACTGACGAAACGACCAAAAAATCAGGCCTTGCCAACGGTAACAGTAGTTGATATGCGAGAGGAATTGAAGACTGGTAATCGTTCGATGTTTTCATTGCCGCTTGCGGAAGCGATCCGTATCCGATTGGAAAAAAGAGAGCAAATCGTGCTGTTTCTGAACAAGCGAGGCTTTTCATCTTTTGTACTCTGCCGGGATTGCGGTACGGTCGTTGAATGCCCGAATTGTGATATTTCGCTGACCTATCACCGTGCGCACGAACAGTTGAAATGCCATTATTGCGGTCATGAAGAACGAGTGCCGCTCGTATGTCCTGAATGTAAGAGTGAACATATTCGGTTTTTTGGAACTGGGACTCAAAAAGCACAAGAAGAAATAGCGAAACTGTTTCCTACAGCACGTGTCCTGCGAATGGATGTTGATACAACAAGGCAAAAAGGTTCACACGAACGGCTTCTTAGGCAGTTCAGCGAAGGACAAGCCGATATCCTGCTTGGGACGCAAATGATTGCAAAAGGGCTAGATTTCCCAAATATTACACTTGTCGGTGTGCTTGCTGCTGATACAACACTCCATTTAGCTGATTTCCGTGCCGCTGAAAAAACCTTTCAATTGATGACGCAAGTAAGTGGACGAGCTGGACGCCACGAATTACCTGGAGAGGTTTTCATCCAGACCTATTCCCCCGAACATTACGCAATCGAATTAGCGAAAGTGCAGCATTATGAACCTTTTTATAACATGGAAATGGCAGCCAGAAGACAATATGGCTATCCACCATTCTATTTCGTCACGCTTGTTCAGTTTACGCACGAGGATTTATTGAAAGTAGCGGACTTTGCAGAAAAGGGAGCTCGCTACCTGAAACAGAACTTATCTGCGGGCACAGTCGTTATAGGACCAACTGCTTCCGCTATCAGTCGAGTGAACAATAGATATCGCTACCAATGTTTGATAAAATACAAAAAAGAGCCGAAGTTGACAGAAACGCTGCAACAGCTCATTAAGTACTACCGGACGGACTGGATTAAATCAGGACTGACAATGACCGTTGACGTAGAACCTGCATCTATATACTAAACAAAAGCAAAAGCGCCTTGAGTCTAGACGTGCATTTTTCATGTCAAAACACACCCGCAGTACAAGGTTAAATAACATCTTAGATAACAAGACAGAAAAGAGGAATAGATTTGGCAATACGTGAAATTGTGAAGCATCCGGCTCCGGTTCTTCAACAACAATGTAAAGAAGTAGTGAAATTTGATAAGAAGCTTTCAAAGCTGTTAGATGATATGTACGACACAATGGTGGCGGCGGATGGTATTGGCCTTGCTGCACCTCAAATTGGTGAAGCTATTCGTGTTGCAATCGTTGATATGGGCGAAGGACAGGATGTCATTGAAATGGTCAATCCTGTTGTAACAGCAACCGGAGGATCAGAAATAGAGGTAGAAGGCTGTCTCAGTTTCCCAGAATTATTTGGCGAGGTAGAAAGACCGTTTTTTGTTCGTATTGAAGCACAGGAGCGCAATGGCGCACTTTATGAATTAGAAGCCGAAGACTATGAAGCACGTGCGATTCTTCATGAAATCGATCATTTAAATGGCGTATTATTTGATTCGAAAATCATTCGTGTTGTCGATCCGTCTGAATTAGAAGAAGAAGAAGAGATAGTTGGGGAAAACGGTGGAGGTGAGCTGCAATGACGAAGATTGTTTTTATGGGAACGCCAGAGTTTTCGGTAGCTGTTCTAACAATGCTCTTTGATGAAGGACATACTATCGCGGCGGTCGTCACTCAGCCGGACAGGCCAGTCGGACGAAAGCGAGTCTTAACACCTCCACCAGTAAAAGTTGAAGCATTGCGACTTGGATTGCCGATTATTCAGCCTGAAAAACTGAGAGGTTCCACTGAGCTTGAAGAAATTATTGCGCTAAAACCAGATTTAATCGTGACTGCAGCATTTGGCCAGATTTTACCGAAGGAACTGTTGGAAGTTCCACGGCTCGGTTGCATAAATGTACACGCATCCTTATTACCAAAATATCGCGGCGGTGCGCCAATTCACCAGGCGATCATGGATGGTGAAACCGAAACGGGCGTCACAATCATGTATATGGTCGAAAAACTTGATGCAGGCGATATCATTTCACAAGTGACAGTGCCTATTTCTGATACGGATCACACAGGGAGTATGTTCAAGGCACTATCTGTGGCAGGGACAGCACTACTGAAAGAGACATTGTCATCTATTTTAAACGAAACAAATACGCAAATAGTTCAAGACGAATCACTCGTGACATTTGCACGTAACATCTCCCGTGAACAAGAACGGATTGACTGGTCGAAAGGCGGGAAAGCAATCTATGATAAAATCCGTGGACTTCATCCTTGGCCAGTTGCCTATACCGTATTTCAAGATGAAAACGTTAAGATTTGGTGGAGTGAGAAAATCCATACAACTGACAGTGCGTTACCGGGGACAATTATTGCCATCGAAAGTGATCGTATTATTGTCAAAGCAGGCGATGATATCGCTGTAGCAATAACGGATCTTCAACCAGCCGGAAAAAAACGGATGCTAGCGGATGAATTTATCCGCGGAACGGGATCTAAATGGAGTAAAGGGGATCACTTTGAATGACTATGAATACTAGACCGAAAAAGAAAATATGGAACGGCAACGTCCGAGACGCAGCCCTTTCAATATTGATGGAGATAAATGATCATCAAGCCTATAGTAATCTATTGCTGCACAGAACAATTGAAAAGTATGGAATCGAAACGAAAGACCGTGGCTTGTTAACGGAATTGACGTATGGTACGCTCCAACACCGCATGACGCTCGATTATTATCTTGAGCCGTTTGTCCGTGGTAAATTAGACGGCTGGGTTCGAGAGCTTCTTCGGTTATCGTTATATCAAATCGTTTATTTAACGAAAATTCCTCCGCATGCTGTTGTTCACGAAGCAGTTGAAATTGCAAAAAGACGCGGTCACAAACGGATAGCTCCAACTGTAAATGGTATTCTTCGTTCCGTATTGCGCAAAGGCGTCCGTTCACTTGATGAAATGCAAGATGGTACGTTGAAAACCTCTATCGAAACGAGTCATCCAGAATGGTTAATCAAGCGTTGGATTGAACAATTTGGTGAGGAAGACGCAGCTATTATGGCACATGAAAATAACCATCCAGCAGCGATGACGATCCGTGTCAATACAGCAAAAGCTACGACAGAAGAAGTCATTGCTTTACTCGAATCAGAAGGCGTTGAAGTAAGGAAAGGCGAGGTTGTACCGGAGTGTATCATTTCAGATAGTGGCAATCCTGCTAATACACAAGCCTATAAAAAGGGGCTTATCACGATTCAAGACGAAAGTTCAATGTTACCTGTCCTTGCCCTTGATTTATCACCAGGTATGAAAGTGCTTGATATGTGTGCAGCGCCGGGAGGGAAAACAACTCATATCGCTGAAAAAATGAACGATGAGGGGGAAGTTTTCGCGCATGATTTACATGAGCATAAACTGAAGCTTATTGAAGCAAATGCGACTCGCCTTGGTTTAACGTCAATTAAAGCATTAAGTGGGGACAGCAGGAAACTAACTGAGCTATACGAGCTGTCTTCGTTCGACCGTATTCTTGTCGACGCTCCTTGTAGTGGTCTTGGTGTTATCCGTAGAAAACCTGAAATTAAGTACAATAAAACGCAAGCTGATTTCGATGCGTTGACGTCTATTCAATCAGACCTGCTTGATACGGCCCGTGAATTGATTAAATCGGACGGGGTCATTGTTTACAGTACGTGTACAGTGGAGTATGCCGAAAATCAAGGAATGGTTGAACAGTTCTTACAGCGTCATACGGATATGGAGAAAATTCCTTTGCCACAACTTACAGGTAACGAGAAATTAGCGATTGAAGATAATACTCTTCAAGTACTTCCGCAACACTTTGGCAGCGACGGCTTTTTTGTTGCAGCTTTCCGAAAAAAAGGTAAGTGAGCAAAGAACTCGAAGCAAAAGGGGGGATAAACGTTGCGATTTAAAGTCTTGACGGATATCGGCAGAAAAAGAACAGTCAATGAAGATAGTGCAGCTGTATTTACACTCCCGAACGGCATAATGCTTGCTGTGATAGCGGATGGTATGGGTGGCCACCTCGGGGGGGATTACGCCAGTTCGACGGCGGTCAAAGTAATTGGCGAGCAATTCATGGAACTTGATAGTTCCAAGTTTGAAGCGGAAGGTAAATGGGCGCAGTGGCTGCAAGAAGCAGTCATTTACGTAAACGACTTACTTTACAAACATGCAAACGAAAATGAAGCGTATAAAGGAATGGGAACGACGCTTGAAGCTGCCCTCATTCGTGGACGTTCTTGTCTTATTTCGCATACTGGAGATAGCCGTGTATACGCAATTGATGGACAAGGTGTGCGCCAAGTAACGCGAGACCATTCCTACGTAAATGTCCTTCTTGACAGTGGGGAAATTACCGAGGAAGAGGCGGCGGTGCATCCACGACGCAACTGGATTATGAAAGCGGTAGGTTCGGAAAAAAAGCTTGTGCCGGATCTTTATTCACTTGAGCTGGAAGATGACATGTACATGCTCATTTGTACGGACGGTCTGAGCAATAAAGTCAATCAACAATCGATGAGTGACATTGTTCTATCTACCGCTACGCTACGTGATAAAACCGAAGAACTTGTGGATTTAGCGAACAAGATGGGCGGGGAAGACAATATCTCCGTTATATTAATCGACTCGAGTGAAGTGGAGGCGACTAATCCATGATTGGATCTAGAATAGGTGGACGTTATGAAATTGTGAGGAATATTGGTGACGGCGGCATGTCAAAAGTATATCTTGCGCATGACATCATCCTGGACCGCGATGTTGCAATTAAAGTCCTTAATTATGATTTTGTGAATGAAGAGGCACTGAAAAGAAGATTTAAACGTGAAGCACTTTCTGCAACGAGTCTAACACACCCGCACATCGTTGATATATTCGATGTGGGTGAGGAAGATGAACTGCATTACCTGGTGATGGAGTATATCGAAGGACAAACTTTGAAGAAGTTTATTCAAGATAACGGCGCCTTGACACCTAAGCAAGCATTGCCGATTATGCAGCAGATTGTTTCTGCAATTGCGAATGCTCATCATAATGGTATCGTCCATCGTGATGTTAAACCGCAGAATATTTTAATGGATTCGGATGGGAATGCGAAAATCACTGATTTCGGTATTGCGATGGCACTAAGTGCAACAGCGCATACAAAAACGAATTCAGTCATTGGTACGGTTCATTACTTGTCACCCGAACAAGCACGTGGCGGAATGGCAACGAAAAAGTCTGATATCTATTCATTAGGCATCGTACTTTACGAATTACTGTCAGGCGAATTGCCATTTACAGCAGATACTGCAGTTGCGATTGCATTAAAGCATCTACAAGAAGAAACACCCTTAGTGAGAATGTTATTCCCTTCGATTCCACAAAGTTTAGAAAATGTTATTTTGAAGGCGACTATGAAAGATGCCACCTATCGATATGATTCGGCAGACGAAATGTATGAAGATTTGCTAACTGTCCTGTCACCCGAACGGGCAAACGAGAAGAAGTTCGCGATTGTGTTCGATGATGATCGTACGCGCGCGATACCAATCGTTAGTGAAATACCAAAGTTTGATAGTATTGAAATGACTAAGAAAATCGAGCCAGTTAAGCTTGAACAATCTTCGCAGTCACCAAAAAAACGAAAGAAATGGCCCTATATTATTGGTGGAATTGCAGGCGTAGCAATCCTGCTACTATTATTGTCCCTTATCCCAGGCGTGCTTAGTCCTAAAAAGGCTGTTATTCCGAATGTGAGTGGAATGGAAGAAGCGGAAGCTAGGGATACGCTCGCAGAAAAAGGCTTCAATTCAGTTATTGGAGAGGAACAGCACTCCGATGAATTTAAAGAGGGGGAAGTCATTAAAACGATACCCGAGGCAGAGAAGAAACGCGCTGTTGACTCAAAGATTACTTTGTATATAAGTGCCGGTAAAGAACCAAGCACCCTTGCTGATTACACGGGCCGTAATGCTGAAATAACTATGGCTTCTTTAGATGATAAGGGCTTTAAGTCGATTAAATCCGTTCCCGATTTTTCTGATAAACCAGAGGGGACAATTATTGGACAAGATCCAGCTGCAGGGGAAGTAATCCTAAGCGAAACGGATTTACTGTTTACCGTAAGTAGAGGTCCAGACCTAAAAGAACTGAGCAATCTATCGGGTTTTGACGCTGAACAGCTGCAGGACTATAGAAATTCGTCTGGATTCGATATTAAGGTATCAAAAACTGAGCATTCTGCTACAGTATCTGAAGGGCATGTCATTAGGCAAAGTCCGCCTGGAAATACAAGGATTGCACAAGGTGCAAAAGTTGAAGTTGTCGTATCGAAAGGTCCGGAGAAAAAAGCCGATAATTTAATTGTTCGAACGGAGATAATTGAGTATATACCTGCTGTGGTCGAGCCTAGCCCTAACGAGGAAGAAGGTGTCGAAGGGGAAGGGAACAACTCTGATGGCGTCCAACAGCCTGTTCCACAAATAATTCGTATTTACATTCAGGACAAAAATAACAAGATGACAGATGTTTTTGAAGAATTTCCAATC
Source organism: Sporosarcina sp. E16_3 (assembly GCF_017347125.1). Lineage (NCBI taxonomy): Bacteria > Bacillati > Bacillota > Bacilli > Caryophanales > Caryophanaceae > Sporosarcina > Sporosarcina sp. E16_3. The sequence goes on along the minus strand of NZ_JADPRX010000004.1, from coordinate 35,573 downwards.
TTGGAAACGACTGAAAAACAAATTTCACTTAACTTGGAAGAAGGACAAAACGGCGCATATACGATTACGCGCGATTCTAAAAATATCATTGCGGAAGTGGTCAATTACGACGATACCAAATAGAAGGGGTGAAAGAATGCCAGAAGGACAAATTAGAAAAGCAATCAGCGGGTATTATTATGTGGAAAATGACGGGGAAATAATTCAATGTCGAGGACGCGGAGTTTTCAGAAACCGTGGTATTCATCCGCTGGTTGGTGATTTTGTGACCTATGTACGTGTTGAAGATAATGATGCGACAGTCACTGAAGTGCATGAGCGCTTCAATGAACTTGTCCGTCCGCCAATCTCGAATGTGCATCAGGCTCTGCTCGTATTCTCCATTGTGGAGCCGGCATTTAGTCAATACCTGTTAGACAGGTTTCTTGTTGTCGTCGAATCATTCGATGTGAAACCAATTATCTGCCTGACGAAAAAAGATCTTGCGAATGCTGATGAACTGAAAATGGTAGCTGAATCAGCGGCGTATTATAAGAAAATCGGTTATGACGTTATCAAGACTTTTATTGACGACCCTAAGCTGACTGACTTGTTGAATCCCTATTTTGAAGGAAAGACTACGGTTCTTGCTGGACAGTCGGGTGTTGGCAAATCGACATTGTTGAACACTGTATTGCCTACGCTTGAATTGAAGACGGGGGAAATATCAGAAGCACTTGGACGCGGAAAGCATACGACGCGCCATGTTGAGTTGCTTGAAATATTAGGTGGTCTTGTCGCAGATACCCCGGGCTTCAGTTCACTTGAATTCGATCATATCGAAAAAGAGGAATTGTCACGTTACTTTGTAGATATGGATGAAGTTGCGCCAAACTGTAGATTCCGAGGTTGCTTGCACTTGAAAGAACCAAAGTGTGCAGTAAAAGAGATGGTTGAGACGGGAGAAATTCCGCGTCATCGCTATGATCACTACTTGCAGTTCATGCAAGAAATACTTGACCGAAAGCCGAGGTATGAAAAACATGATTAAAATTGCACCTTCAATTTTAGCAGCAGACTTTTCAAAGCTTGCCGAAGAAGTAAAAGAAGTGGAAGCGGCGGGCGCGGAACTCATCCATATCGATGTCATGGATGGGCATTTCGTTCCGAACATTACAATGGGAGCGATTGTTGTTGAGGCACTTCGACCAGTAACGAAATTGCCACTGGATGTCCATTTAATGATTGAAAATCCAAACATGTATATTGAACAATTTGCAAAAGCCGGGGCTGATTATATTACGGTACACGTAGAGGCGTGCCCTCACTTGCACCGCACACTGCAATTGATTAAGTCCTACGGGGTGAAATCAGGCGTTGTTTTGAATCCGCATACACCGGTTGAAACGATTCTTCATGTGCTAGATGAAATTGACTTAGTCCTGTTTATGACGGTCAATCCAGGATTCGGTGGTCAGAAGTTTATTCATTCTGTCGTGCCAAAAGTGAAACAGCTAGCCGATATTATTCGTGAGCGAGGACTTCTGATTGAAATTGAAATCGACGGTGGCATTAATGAAGAAACGATTGTACCTTGTGCAGAAGCGGGTGCTACAATCTTTGTCGCAGGATCTGCTATCTACAATGCACCTAATCGTGCTGAAGCTTTACGCCGTATAAAAGCTGCTGGTGAAGGTGCGCTAAGAAAATGAAGGTTGCTGTCGTCTGTGCGGGCGGACCTGATTCAGAAATAGCTGATTTGAGGGAATTTCATCATAAAGATACGGTTTTCATCGGGGCAGATAGAGGTGCGCTTCACTTGTTGCAAAGAGGAATTATTCCTCTTGAAGCAGTGGGGGATTTTGATTCGGTTACGAAAAGTGAATACGATGAGATAGCCGCCGCGGTCCGCATAATCGGTCGATTTCGTTCGGAAAAAAATGAGACCGATACTGAACTTGCGGTAGAACGTGCCCTATCCTACGGTCCAGAACGTGTCATTTTGACGGGGGTTACAGGAGGGAGGCTGGATCATATGGAATCAGCCCTTCATCTTCTATACCGGCTTCAAACAGCTCATAACCATACATCATTTTCAATTCGTAATGGGACGAATGAACTTTCTATACTTACACCTGGAAACTATCAAGTGACGCCGGATGATCGTTTTAAATACATATCCTTTTTTTCATTCGGTGGGGCTGTTAGAGGACTTTCACTTACCGGTTTCAAATACGAAATGGTAGATGCAGTGCTTGAAACTGGCATGACGTTATTTACAAGCAATGAACTGGCTGAGGAAGTCTGTACTATTTCGTTCCATGAGGGCATATGCTTAATGGTAAGGAGTTCAGATTCCTGAAAGGAGTGGGGAATTGCGGGTATATACGTTTACAATGCCAAAGTTTGTTAGTGGAGTCGTACGGAAGTTCATGGTTGCTTTTCAGAAAGATGATTCACCAAAGGCTACTGCAAGCAATACTAAGAATAAAAAAAGGAAAAAAGAAAAAACGTCGGGCTGAAGAAATTCAGCCCGGCGTTTTATTTCTTTAAAGCTTAAAAACCAAGGCGTTTAAGCTTTAATTACAGTCCTTTACACACGTTGAACTTTACCTGATTTAAGGGCTCTAGCAGAGACCCATACACGTTTAGGTTTACCGTTAACGAGAATACGGACTTTTTGAAGGTTCGCACCCCATGTACGACGAGTAGCGTTCATTGCGTGAGAGCGCGCATTGCCTGCACGGGCTTTGCGACCTGTGATAACACATTCTTTAGACATAATAGTACCTCCTTGCGAATGTTGATTAAGTGATTTACTTCTTTATTCGCATACCATAATAATGTATCATATGCGTAAACGTGTTGCAACCTTTTTTGTGACATCTTTCAAGGTAATTACCTTTACACGTTTAACTTTATTCAGCAAAAATTCTTCCGCACCTACAAATGAAGAGTTAAATGCCAACGATGCTTATAATTCTACGGGGGTCAAACCGTTGCATAATAGTGGAACTCTGGCTAAGATCGCTGCGTCCTGCGGCAACGCCTGAGTAACCAACAGGGAGGAATTGAAATTCATTCCTCCTTATTGTCGCAAGGATGCGATGTTCATAGGTTAACTTCTATTTATTTAATCTGGACGCAAATACACCGCGGCGTATTTGATAGTCGTAGAATTGCTTTCTTTTATTATTATAACAGGTATAGTACAATGGGGTTAGTGAAAAAGGATCCAGGGGGGATTACACATGTCAATCGAAGTGAAGAACGAATACGGCAAAATTGCTATTACGAATGACGTCATTACCCAGATAGTTGGGGAGGCGGCTATCGAATGTTATGGCATTGTCGGAATGGCTTCAAGGCATCAGATCCGAGATGGCCTTACTGAAATCCTTGGGAAAGAAAATTTCACGCGGGGAGTCATCGTCCGTAATATTGGCGATGATACGCATATCGATATGTATGTCATTGTCGGATATGGCACTAAAGTCTCGGAAGTCGCCTATCAAGTACAATCAAAAGTGAAGTATACATTGAAAAAGACAGTCGGCATGACTGTTAAATCTGTTAATATTTTTGTCCAGGGAGTCCGAGTGACGAACCTGTAAGAGGAGGAAATAATTTCTATGAAAACCATAGATGGCTTGAAATTCGCGGAAATGATAAAGCTGGGTGCCCACCATCTTTATCAAAATGCAGATTATGTCGATTCACTAAATGTTTTTCCGGTACCTGATGGTGATACCGGTACGAATATGAATTTATCGATGACTTCGGGAGCGAAGGAAACAGAAGATAATGCCGTTGCTCATATCGGTCAAACTGCACAAGCGTTATCGAAAGGATTGCTGATGGGTGCGCGTGGTAATTCTGGCGTTATTCTTTCACAGTTATTCCGCGGTTTCGGAAAAGCGATTGAAAATGAAGCAACTGTCAATGGAGTACAATTTGCAGCTGCCTTGAAGTATGGTGTTGAAACGGCCTATAAAGCGGTTATGAAACCTGTTGAAGGAACAATTTTAACTGTCGCAAAAGATGCTTCTACTATCGGAGTTGAAAAAGCTGCGTCGACAGATGACATTATTGAGGTAATGGAAGCCGTAGTAAAAGAGGCACAAGCTTCACTTGAACGAACGCCAGATCTATTGGCGGTATTAAAGGAAGTTGGCGTCGTTGATAGTGGTGGACAAGGTCTCGTTTACGTATATGAGGGCTTCTTGGCATGCTTAAAAGGCGAAGAACTTCCAGCAAGAACTGTAGTCGAGTCCATGGATGATTTAGTAAGTGCGGAACATCATCGCACTGTCCAAGGTTTCATGAATACGGAAGACATTGAATTCGGATATTGCACGGAATTCATGGTGAAGTTTGAGGATGATAAGCTGCAATCGAATCCATACGACGAATCCCAATTCCGACAAGGTCTAAGTCAATTCGGTGATTCTCTACTTGTTATTTCTGATGATGAAGTTGCGAAAGTACATATCCATACAGAAGAACCGGGTGACGCACTTAGTTACGGGCAGAAATTTGGTTCTCTTATTAAAATTAAAATTGAAAATATGCGTCAGCAACATCTTGAAATCGTCGGCGAAAATTATTCGGTACAAAATTCGGCGAAAAAAGAAGTTGTTAAACATCCATACGCGGTCGTAACCGTTGCGATGGGGGCTGGGATTTCTGAATTACTGAAAAGCGTAGGTGCCTCTGCCATTATTGAAGGCGGGCAGACGATGAATCCGTCGACAGAAGATATCGTCAAGGCTATTGAAGCAGTTGGGGCTGAGCGAGTACTCATCTTACCGAACAATAAAAATATTATTATGGCAGCGCAGCAAGCGGCCGATGTAATTGGTATTGAAGCAGCAGTTGTTCCTACAAAAACAGTGCCAGAAGGACTTGCTGCTATACTTGCATTCAATCCGGAAGCGGAAGTGAGTGTAAACGTCGCGGCGATGACTGAAGCTGCATCGTTCGTGAAAACTGGACAAGTTACACATGCAGTAAGAGATACGTCGATTGACGGCGTTGAAATTACAAAAGACGACTTCATGGGTATTTCAGGCGGTAAGATTATTACATCTGCACCTTCACTTGAAAACGTCATGAAAACATTATTGAACTCTATCATTGATGAAGATGATGAAATTGTAACAATTATTTATGGCGAAGACGTTGGTGAGGAAGATGCTGCTGCAATCGCAAGTTATGTAGAGGATAACTTTAATCACGCAGAAGTTGAACTTTATAACGGAAAACAGCCGTTGTATCCATATATTATTTCAGTTGAATAAACCAGTAACGAGCAGTGCGCATGTAGAAAGCCGCACTGCTTTTTCCTTGCGTCGACAAGGAACAACATCTTTTGTCTTTACAGCAAATCTCATGTAAAATGAATACTAGTACGTGCTTATTAATAGGGGGTAGCGTTTATGAAATTTAGATCAGTTTTCGATATTATTGGACCAGTTATGATAGGTCCATCATCTTCACATACTGCCGGCGCTGCGAGAATCGGCCGTGTCGCACGAACACTGTTTGGCAGACAGCCGGAATGGGCTCGGGTTCATCTTTATGGTTCTTTTGCAGAAACGTATAAAGGACACGGTACAGATGTAGCAATTATCGGTGGATTATTAGATTATGATACATTCGATGAGCGTATTAAATCTGCATTTGCTGATGCAGAGAAACTTGGTATGACTTTTGAATTTATTCCTGAAGAGGAAGAGGCGGTACATCCGAACACGGCCCGTCTTGTAATTGGGGACAGTGATGGAGTTATGGAGTTGACTGGGATTTCTATAGGTGGCGGAACGATGGAAGTTGTTGAACTTAACGGATTCCCGCTTAGATTATCAGGCCATTACCCGGCACTTCTCATCGTTCATAATGACCGTTCAGGCGTTATTGCAAGCGTTTCCAACGCGATTGCAAAGCTGGATATAAATATTGCACATATGGAAGTTGACCGGAAAGAAAAAGGGGAAATGGCCCTAATGGTGATTGAAGTCGACCAAATGATCGACGCTGCACTGATAAATGAATTGGAGTCATTGCCGAATGTAACGCAAGTATCAACATTGGCAAACTAAAGAGCAGTAAAATAGGAGGAAAACATAGATGGACGTTTTATTCAGTAACGTTAAAGAACTAGTTGCACTTGCCGAGTCACAGAACAAGCCTATTTCAGAAATCATGATTGAACAAGAAATCCTTATGACAAAACGTACAAGAGAAGAAATCATTGCACAGATGGACAATAACTTAACAGTGATGGAAAAAGCGGTAGAAAGAGGATTACAGGGTGTACATTCGGCATCTGGTCTTACGGGCGGCGATGCGGTTCTTATTCAAAAATACATGGCATCAGGAAAATCTCTTTGTGGAGATGTAGTCATGGACGCCGTTAGTAAGGCAGTCGCTACGAATGAAGTGAATGCGGCAATGGGAACAATTTGTGCGACACCAACAGCGGGTGCAGCAGGTATCGTGCCCGGTACTTTATTTGCGGTGAAAAACAAATTGAATCCTACACGGGAACAAATGATTAATTATTTATTTACGTCTGGTGCTTTCGGGTTTGTCGTTGCGAATAATGCATCGATATCAGGTGCTGCAGGCGGATGCCAAGCGGAAACAGGTTCAGCAGGTTCGATGGCTGCAGCTGCAATCGTCGAAATGGCGGGCGGGACTCCACAACAAAGTGCTGAAGCGTTTTCTATCGTAATGAAGAATATGTTAGGTCTTGTCTGTGATCCGGTTGCTGGACTTGTCGAAGTACCATGTGTGAAACGGAATGCAATGGGAGCGGCAAAGGCACTTGTTGGAGCAGATATGGCACTAGCAGGCGTAGTTAGCCGTATTCCGACAGATGAAGTGATTGAAGCAATGCATAAAATAGGTAAGTCGATGCCTTCGGCGCTACGGGAAACAGCTAAAGGTGGATTGGCTGCTACGCCAACCGGAAAAGCGCTTGAAGCGAAGATATTTGGTAAGGATAAGGTAGATAGTGGCACTGTCAATTCATGATTCTGTTACGACGATAAAAGGGGTCGGAAAAGCGGCCGGTGAACAGCTTGAGGCACTTGGAGTTTCAACGCTTCAAGACCTCTTCATGACGTTCCCGTACCGTCATGAAGACTTCAGGTTAAAAGATTTGACTGAAACGCCGCATAATGAACGAGTCACAATTGAAGGAAGGGTCGAAAGCGAGCCTTCCGTTCTTTTTTTAGGGAAGAATAGATCCCGTTTACAAATCCGTCTTCTTGCCGGAAGGCATCTTGTGAAGGCGGTTTTTTTCAATCAACATTACTTAAAAGAGCGTTTGTCACTCGGGACGATTGTCACAGTTACTGGGAAGTGGGACCGGGGCAGGCAAGTGATCAATGTAAGCAACTTCAAGGATGGTCCGAAATCAGATCAATCCGATTTTGAGCCAGTCTACAGCTTAAAAGGTGTTATGCATCAGAAGACGTTTCGACGCTTCATGCGAAGTGCATTGGATGCAGCTGTCGGTAATCATGCGGAATCGCTACCTGCTGATATTCGTGAAATGTATAGATTGCCTGGCATCGAAAATGGCCTTGAGATGATCCATTTTCCAACGAGCCCAGCTGATGTGAAACATGCGAGAAGGCGTTTTGTCTATGAGGAACTTCTCATGTTCCAGCTGAAGATGTTGGGAATGAAAAAAGCGCGAAAAGAAGCCGAGAAAGGTGTAGCAATCGACTATGACCTTGCCAAAGTGAAGACGTTCATCGCAGCTTTACCATTCGAATTAACAGGGGCTCAAAAGCGGGTTGTCAATGAATTATGTGGGGAATTGAAAAGTCCGACTCGGATGAACCGCCTCCTTCAGGGAGATGTTGGTTCTGGTAAGACGGTCGTTGCGGCAATCGCTTTGTATGCTGCTATTACGGCGGGATTTCAAGGTGCTCTTATGGCACCTACAGAAATCCTTGCCGAACAGCACGCATCTACGCTTGCAGAGTGGCTAGAACCACACGGCATTACGGTTGCATTCCTTGCTGGCTCGACAAAGGCAAAGGCGAGAAGGGATTTACTTGAAAAGCTAGAGTCGGGCGAAGTGGATTTACTTATCGGTACACACGCCCTCATTCAGCCTAATGTCATTTTTAAAAATCCCGGGTTGGTTATTACAGATGAACAGCATCGATTCGGTGTCGAACAACGGCGTGTTTTACGAGATAAAGGATTGAATCCTGATGTTCTATTCATGACTGCAACTCCAATTCCACGAACGCTTGCTATCACGGCTTTCGGTGAGATGGATGTTTCCATACTCGATGAGTTGCCGGCTGGCCGAAAACTCATCGAAACACATTGGTTGAAAGAGGATTCTCTTCTTCCAGTTTTGCGGAAGATGGAAAATGAATTAATAGCCGGACGTCAGGCCTATGTTATTTGTCCATTAATCGAGGAATCCGACAAATTAGATGTCCAAAATGCAGTGGATGTCCATAGTCAGCTTTCGACTCATTTTAGTGGTAAATACACGGTCGGTCTAATGCATGGCCGTCTTCATTCGGACGATAAAGATGCCATCATGCGCGACTTCAGTGAAGGTAAAATTAATGTTCTTGTGTCGACGACTGTCGTGGAAGTCGGTGTCAACGTACCAAATGCGACGTTCATGCTTATTTACGACGCGACGCGCTTTGGACTTGCTCAGCTCCATCAGCTTAGGGGGCGCGTAGGTCGGGGTGCTGAGCAATCCTATTGTGTGCTGCTTGCTGATCCTAAGACCGAAGAAGGAAAAGAGCGGATGCAAACGATGACAGAAACGAATGATGGATTTGTTTTAGCGGAAAAGGACCTCGAACTAAGAGGTGCCGGCGATTTTTTTGGGAAAAAGCAAAGTGGAATGCCTGAGTTTAAAGTAGCAGATCCCGTTCATGATTATAGGGCGCTTGAAACGGCAAGGAAAGACGCGGAAAGACTGTTAGAATCACGCCACTTCTGGGAAGATCCGGAATACGGCATTCTTCGCTCACATCTTGAAGAGTCGGGTGCTCTTAGTGGTGATAGGATTGATTGAGACCTACAGGATGTAGGTCATGCAGCGGGGAGGGATTGAACTACATCCCTCCTAATTGCCGCAGAACGTGGCGAACTTAGGCTGCATTCCTTAAAAACGACCGTTTCCGCATTTCAGTGCTGTCCAGTTCCAGGCGTCAGATGCTCGAGTCGCTGGAGGTCCACAGAATAAAGGCAAAGTACGCCTTTTTCCTGTGGACCTCCAGCGCTTTTCGGGGGCCTGCAGGATGCAGGTCATGCAGCCATTGCCGCACGATGCGGTGAACTTAGGCTGCGTTCCTTTTGGCGCCTTCCGCATTCCAGTGTTGTCCAGCACCAACGGTCAGATGCTCGGGTCATAAGCCACTTCGGCTGTGCGGCAAAGGGCGCCGCTTCGCCAAATCGTCTTATGCCTGTCGCGGGCCTACAGGATGTAGGTCATGCAGCTGTTGCCACAGGAAGTGGCGAACTTAGGCTGCATTCCTTAAAAACGACCGCTTCCGCATTTCAGTGCTGTCCAGCTCCAGGCGTCAGCCCCTCGAGTCGCTTCAGTCCACAGGATAAAGGCAAAGTACGCCTTTTTCCTGTGGACCTCCAGCGCTTTTCGGGGCTAAACGACGCCTTCCGCTTTTCTATGCTTGCTTTCTTTTTTCTATTTTTATATACTGCTATTAGTACCAAGTGCTAATCCGGAAGGTGAAACGATTGAGAATGCCTAAAAAGGAAAGGCAACGACTGCTTGGAAAGTTGCTTGAAGAAAATCCGTTCTTGACAGATGAAGAATTGTCGGAACATTTTACTGTAAGTGTCCAGACGATTCGTTTGGATAGGCTTGAGCGTGGAATTCCTGAACTGCGGGAACGGTTGAAAACGGTTGCGTCACGAACGATGAAAGAGGAAGTGAAGTCACTTCATTCCGATGAAGTCTTTGGGGATATCGTTGATATGGAACTCGATAAGAGGGCGTTGTCGATATTCGATGTGACCGAAGATCATGTGTTTCAGCGTAACGGAATTGCCCGTGGACATCATCTGTTTGCACAGGCAAACTCGCTTGCTGTCGCAGTTATGAATGATGATCTTGCTTTGACTGTGAAGTCGACCATTAACTTTTTGAAACCGGTGAAAGCTGGCGATAGAGTTGTTGCACGTGCAGAAGTGAAGAGAGAAAGTCTGGGAGAGAAGCGGACATTAGTCATGGTCGCATCGACGGTCAATGACGAAACGGTATTCACTGGCGAATTTCACATGTACCGGACGACTGATAGGAAGCAGGGGGAATTAAAGTGATCATAGCTGTAGATGGAATGGGCGGAGATCATGCGCCTGGTGAAATTATTGCCGGAGCTCTTAAAAGTCTCGCTGAATTCAATGATATAAGCATACATATTTATGGTGATGAACAGGCGATGGCGCCTTTCTTGAAGGAACATGCCCGTCTAAAAGTTATTCACTGTACAGAGAAAATTGAACCAGACGATGAGCCGGTTCGTGCTATCCGCCGGAAAAAAGATGCGTCAATGGTAAGGATGGCGCAAGCTGTTAAAGACGGCGAAGCTTCAGCTTGCGTTTCTGCAGGCAATACGGGGGCTTTAATGGCGGCTGGGCTATTCATAGTGGGTAGAATTGACGGTATTGAGAGACCGGCCTTAGCGCCGACACTACCTACCGTTGACGGAAAAGGATTTGTCATGCTGGACCTTGGTGCAAATGCGGATGCGAAACCATCTCATCTTGAGCAATATGCAGTTATGGGAAGCATCTACGCTGAAAAGGTGCGCGGTCTTGAAAATCCACGCGTTGGATTATTAAATATCGGAACCGAAGAAGGAAAAGGGAATGAATTGACGAAGGCAGCTTTTGATTTGCTTTCGAAAGCGCCCATCAACTTTATCGGTAACGTTGAGTCACGTGATCTGTTAACGGGTGTGGCGGATGTCGTCATCACAGACGGTTTCACGGGAAATATGGTTCTTAAGACAATCGAAGGAACTGCTTCGGCTTTCTTTTCTATGTTGAAAGAAGTGTATAGCGCTTCCTTGAAATCGAAACTGTCTGCTGCACTTGTGAAAGACGATTTGCGCGGACTGAAAAACAAAATGGATTACACGGAATATGGCGGAGCAGGGTTATTTGGTTTGAATTCGCCCGTTATTAAAGCACACGGTTCATCAAACGCAAATGCTATATTGAACGCTGTCCGCCAAGCGAGAACGATGGTGCAATACGATGTTTGCGGAAAAATCCGTGAAACGGTAGGAAAGGTGGAAACTCGATGACGAAGATTGCATTTATTTTCCCAGGACAAGGTTCACAATCGGTCGGTATGGGAAAAGAGTTCGTGGAAACGCATGAAAAAAGTAAGCAGCTCTTAGAACAAGCAGACCTTGTACTTGATTTCCAACTGAGTAAACTAATCTTGGAAGGACCACAAGATGAGCTGACATTGACATATAACGCACAACCAGCACTCCTCACGGTCGGATCTATGATTGCTTCGCGATTGAAAAACGAAGGCGTTACGCCAGACTTTACGGCGGGGCACAGCCTAGGGGAGTATACTGCGCTTGTTGCTTCTGGTGTTATGTCGTTCGAAGATGGTGTGTCGGTCGTCCGTAAGCGCGGATTGTACATGAATGAAGCGGTACCTGCGGGTGAAGGGGCAATGGCAGCAATTCTTGGACTTGATGGTCAGAAGTTGAAGGAAGTGACGGATGCTATTACAGCAGATGGATTTGCTGTCCAACCAGCCAATTTGAACTGTCCGGGACAAATCGTAATTTCGGGTACGAAAGCAGGCGTCGAGAAAGCGTGTATCCAATTGAAAGAAGCCGGCGCGAAAAGAGCGATACCACTAGATGTAAGTGGGCCGTTCCACTCTTCGCTAATGCAACCGGCGGCAGAAAAACTGCGGGCGGCGCTTGATGAAATCGAGATGAAGAATGCATCTATTCCAGTTGTTGCGAATGTGAACGCTGCAGTTGTTACTAATCGTGAAGACATAAAAGGTTTCCTTGTCGAACAACTTTATTCCCCGGTGCTTTGGGAAGACTCTGTACGTACATTGCTTGACCAGGGTGTTACGCATTTCATTGAATGTGGTCCAGGAAAAGTACTAAGCGGACTTGTTAAAAAGATTGACCGGAGTGCAACAGTATTTCCAGTCTATGATGAAGAGACATTACAAACTGTAATCGAAGCTTCGAAAGGGTGGTCATAATGGGTAGATTTAATGGGAAATCAGCAATTGTCACAGGAGCGTCGCGTGGAATTGGCCGTGAAATTGCACTGCTTCTTGCTAAAGAAGGCGCTCGTGTTGCTGTCAACTACAGCGGTAGCAAGGATAAAGCGGATGATGTCGTTAAGTTAATTACAGAATCCGGCGGAGAAGCGTTCGCTATTCAGGCAGACGTATCCGACGCTGACGATGTTAAAGCTATGGTTGACAAAACCATAGAAATATTTGGGTCAATTGATATCCTTGTCAATAATGCAGGGATTACGAGAGACAATTTGCTCATGCGTATGAAAGAAGACGAGTGGGACGATGTCATTAATATCAATTTAAAAGGCGTTTTCCTTTGTACAAAAGGTGTCACACGCCAAATGATGAGACAACGCGCGGGAAGAATCGTCAACGTTGCATCGATTGTTGGTGTTTCTGGAAATCCTGGACAAGCAAACTATGTAGCAGCAAAAGCTGGCGTGATTGGTTTTACAAAGACAGCGGCAAAAGAGCTTGCTTCACGCAACATTAATGTAAACGCAGTCGCACCAGGTTTCATTACGACGGATATGACGGATGCACTGAGCGAAGAAGTGAAGAATCAGATGTTATCGGTCATCCCGCTTGGTAAGCTTGGCAGACCTGAAGATGTAGCACGTACTGTCCTGTTCTTATTATCGGAGGATGCGGTTTATATTACAGGTCAGACGATTCATGTTGATGGCGGTATGGTAATGTAATAGAGGCGCTTCCACTTTTCCTTGTTGTCCAGTTCCAGCGCCTAGAGGCTCGGGTCATAAGTCGGTCCAGCTATGCAGTCGTTGCGACAGGACGTCGCGCACTTAGACTGCCTTCCTATACCCGTCTTATGCCTGTCGCGGGCCTACTGGATGTAGGTCACGCAGCCGTTGCCACACGATGTGGCGAACTTAGGCTGGGTTCATAGAAGGGCGTTTCCACATATCTTGAAGGGAGGTGACAAATTTGTCAACAGTACTTGAACGTGTAACTAAAGTAATTGTCGACCGCCTTGGCGTCGATGAAAGTGAAGTTAAAATGGAAGCTTCTTTCCGTGACGATCTCGGCGCAGATTCATTGGACGTCGTAGAATTAGTAATGGAATTAGAAGATGAGTTCGAAATGGAAATTTCGGATGATGAAGCTGAAAAGATTGCAACTGTCGGTGACGCAGTTTCGCATATCGAAACAAAGGTAAACTAATTGCAATTCTGATTGAGACACTTTCATCCTTTCTACTTGAAAGGATGAAAGTGTCTCTTTTCGGTTTATGCGAAACTCTTTTTTGCACTATGGCGTTGAAAAGGGTAAAATTATGTGTATTATGTCCAAAACCCCCTAAAACCTTGATGGAAAAGGATTTAGGGGGTTCGATTTGTTATTAAGGCAATAATCCGGCAATAGTCAATAAATGAAATTACCTTTATTGTATTTTTTCGGATATATCTAAAAGGTGATTGTTAACTATTTTTGAAACCTGATCCCTAGTATTCCAGGATATGTTCATGATTGTATTTATGTCAGCATGACCGACTCGACGTTGGATTACTCCAATATTTATTCATTCTAGTTATGGATAGGGATTGGAATTTGAAAACACTTGCCAACTTGGACACTTATATAGCGACAAGATTAAACTCGACTTATATAGTTCTCATTGTTATGTGTTCTTTATTCTATTATACGGTTTCATTAATACGGAGCCTATTGCTAGAATAAGATGTTACAGAAGGGGGTGAAATAATGAATTATTACGACTACAATAATCGCTGTGTCTTCTTCTACAACAAAATGAGTCGTTATTGCATTTGTTAGGAATAATATATTTATTAGGACCGAATGGTGGGTTATCCCAGTACGGGTATATATACAACCTAAGTCCTGAAACAGTAGCTATAGAGGCTGATGTTACTTTTGATACAACAGGTGTAATTACATCTGGAATTACGCATGCCCCAGGAACCTCTCAAATTTTAGTTACCAGCCCAGGCGACTACGAGGTTACTTTTTCCGTGTCGGGTGTGGAACCCAACCAATTCGCACTATTTTTAAATGGTGCACCGGTTCTGGGGACAGCCTACGGTTCAGGTGCCGGCACTCAGCAAAACAATGGTCAGGCTATAATTGCCATAGCAGCCGGCGAAGTTCTTACCCTTCGAAATCATTCTTCTGCAGCAGCAGTTACCCTTCAGACTTTGGCAGGGGGCACACAAACAAACGTAAATGCGTCTATCACCATTAAAATGTTAAACTAAATTCCAATAGATATATAAATATTATAAAATCAAAGTGAAGTTAAAAAGCGATTTCCATCCTTTTAATTAATGGGCTCCGGTGAAAGGATGGAATTGTTCGCTGCTGATTCAACCTTGATTTTAGATCACGTAGAAACGAATTTATTAGGTTCGTTAGCTTAAATCGGAGCTTCAGTTCTCGAAGCAACAACTGCTTCAAACTTGGCAACCCTAGCCGCATATTCTTCTTCAGTTATTTCGGGTTCAGATTTTGGATCTTCTTTAGGTTCAGCTTCAACTATTGGGGGCTATGTGTGAAGGTGGTCATCAAGTTGATAAATGGCTAAAATAGGTATCGGCAATTTCACCGAGTCAGAAGTTTTGTGGAGATTGAAATAGAACCGACTGATGCAGTTCACACTGGAAGGCGGAGCAACAGGGGACAGATTACCTATCCTGAAAAACGATGGTATCTGTATTGGTATGGCGTGTTGAACAAAACTTCACAACCCTATTTCATGCTGTTTATTAAGGCTGTAGAAAGTCGTTCTGTATTTTTTTGTGCATAACCTACCTGAATTGGGTTTATAAAGTAAAGTGATTTTTTCGTTACTGATATGATGAACAAAAAAATGCGTTGAGTAGGTTTTTAGTATGAACATTGCTTGCTATTGAACGTGATACAAAGGATAATGTATAGTGTTTCATAAAGAAATATTTGTGATAAGAACTGAATATACTCCTTCAAATTGAGTCGGCAATAATCCGGTCATAATCGTATGACTTCGTGTAAAAAAGTATCAAAAAAAATTACAAAGAACCTTGATAATTCAAGGCATGTTCAGGGTGTGTTAAACGCAGTAAAGCACACTATTGAATTATATGCATTATGCACTGAAAGGCAGAATTGATGATGACCCATACAAACAATACAAACAACTTCAAAGGAAAAAAAACAACTTCGCTGTTACCGATAGCGATTCGCAACAAGTTCGATGAATTACAAAATGAATTGGATGTACATTTCATAAACAATTCACTACTGTACAATGCATTTACACATTCATCTTATGTGAATGAGCATCGAAGAAAAAATTTCACGGATAATGAGAGATTGGAATTTTTAGGTGATGCAGTCCTTGAATTAGGTGTGTCCCGATTCCTTTATTCGACAGAGCCTGATATGACGGAAGGGGAGCTTACGAAACTGAGGGCTGCGATTGTCTGCGAACCTTCTCTTGTGAAATTCTCTAACGAACTTGGGCTAGGCCGCTTTATCCTGCTTGGGAAAGGCGAGGAGCAGACGGGTGGACGAATGCGCCCTGCATTGCTCGCGGACGTTTTTGAGGCGTTTATAGGCGCTTTATACATAGATCAAGGGATGGAGGCGGTTATCCCATTCCTTGAAAAAGTCGTCTTCCCAAAAATTAGTGTCGGTGCTTTTTCGCATGTGATGGATTATAAAAGCCGTCTTCAGGAAATCGTTCAACAGACGAATAATGGTCAATTACAGTACGAAATCGTTGAAGAGAAAGGTCCTGCCCATGCGAAAAGTTTCGTTACTGTCGTACGGCTCGGCGATGAACAACTTGGAAGTGGTCTCGGGAAATCGAAAAAAGAGGCCGAGCAAGAAGCAGCCCGCCATGCAATTCAAGATTTAAAGAGTCGGCAGGTTGAAGGAGAGAATTAATTGTGTTTCTGAAAAGACTAGAAATTATGGGATTCAAATCATTCGCCGAACGAATTGCGATTGATTTTGTCCCTGGTGTTACAGCGGTAGTGGGTCCAAATGGAAGTGGGAAAAGTAATGTTACTGATGCTATTCGCTGGGTTCTAGGCGAACAGTCAGCGAAATCGCTACGAGGTTCTAAAATGGAAGATGTCATCTTTGCAGGAAGTGATTCGCGTAAATCACTTAATTTCGCAGAGGTGACGCTTATTCTTGATAATAGTAAAGGTCTTTTTCCGCTTGACTATACAGAAGTCAGTGTCAGTAGACGCGTTTTCCGATCTGGTGAAAGTGCTTATCTATTAAACGGCCAACAATGTCGATTGAAAGATATTAATGATGTTTTCATGGATTCGGGACTCGGGAAAGAAGCATTTTCAATGATTTCTCAAGGGCGCGTAGATGAAATATTAAATAGCCGGCCTGAAGACAGAAGAAGCATTTTCGACGAAGCAGCGGGGGTTCTGAAATATAGAACGAGGAAAAAGAAAGCGGAGCATAAATTATTTGAGACAGAAGACAACCTTGACCGTGTGCTTGATATTTTAAAAGAGCTTGAATCCAGGATTGAGCCATTACGGAACAGTGCGGAGGCTGCAAAAAAACATAAAATACTTTCGGAAGAAACGCGTGAAGCAGATGTGTCACTGTTAACCTTTGATGCGAGAAATCTCCGTAATGAAATCTTGAAAAGGTCGGTAGAAGCCGAAAAGTTTCAGGAGAAGAAGGTTTTCCTTGAAGCTGAGTCAAGGAAAGCTGAAGAAGCGTCCGAATTTGCGAAGAAAGAACTTGCAAAAATGGACGAACAACTGGATGCATTACAAAAAAAACTTGTAGTGACAAGTGCAGAAACAGAGAAGTGGGAAGGAAGACGTCTTTTATCACTTGAAAAACGTCGCAATGCGGACCAGCTGATTGAGAGGTCCCGATTTGAACTTGCTACTACTGAAACTGAGCTGGCAGTACTTTCGGAAAAACTAAGTACAGCGCGTGAAAAACAGCAATTGTCAGAAATTGAATATGAAAAAACAAGAGTTGAGATGGATGGTATTTCTCGAATACTGAAACGATCCGTCAAAGAAACAGAAAAAGAAATAGATGAATTGAAATCAGCTTATATCGATCGATTGAACGAGGAGGCGACAATTCGCAACGACTTGAAGCACGCGGAAGAGCGTCTTCAAGGGGAACAGTCTTCATCCGAAAAAATTATACTTCAGACATCTATTTTGCAGGAACGTTACGAAAAACTTACACAGGAAAAATCTGTGAAAGCGAATGCGTTGACTGTCTTGAAACGGAAATTGAAGGAATCGGATTCGGCATATCGCGAATTATCAAATGCGTTGCGAGAGACTGAAGATCAACTCGCTTCACAACAGGAACTCATGCAAAAAGCACTTAACAAGCAACATGAAATGCATGGGAGGGTCCGTGCACTTGAAAGTATGGAAGCGGATTTCTCTGGTTTCTATTCAGGTGTAAAAGAGATTCTTGTTGCGAAAAAGTCAGGAAAACTAGCCGGTATTGACGGGGCAGTCGCAGAACTTATTTCTGTTGAAAAAGAGTATATAAA
The DNA here is from genome assembly GCF_017347125.1 of Sporosarcina sp. E16_3. Taxonomy (NCBI): domain Bacteria; kingdom Bacillati; phylum Bacillota; class Bacilli; order Caryophanales; family Caryophanaceae; genus Sporosarcina; species Sporosarcina sp. E16_3. Next base: position 17,766 of record NZ_JADPRX010000004.1, on the reverse strand, counting down.
AGCGGTGGAAACAGCACTTGGCGGTGCGATGCAGCATATCGTGACGGCAACTGAACCGGAAGCGAGAAAAGCAATCGGCTACTTAAAAGCAAAGAACGCCGGACGGGCAACTTTCCTACCGAGAGACGTGATGAAATCCCGGAAAATTCAACCAGCCGCATTGCGTTCGGTTGAACAGCATCCCGAATACATTGGAACTGCCGATCGTCTTGTACAGACTGATGCTGCATATGCACTTATTACTGAAAACTTGCTTGGCAATACGATTGTCGCGAAAACGCTTGTAGGGGCGTCGGCCATTGCAGGAGTACTTGGCTATCGCTTCCGTGTCGTAACGCTTGATGGGGATGTTGTGAATGCTGGTGGTTCACTTACAGGTGGTGGTGTCAAAGGGCAGGCATCCGTCTTCACAAGAAAAGCTGAGCTCGAAACGTTGCAACTGCAACTAACTCGCATGGCCGATTCAATTGAGTCTGCTACTAAGAAAATTGGCGACACGAAAATGGGTGTCGCGAAGCAGATATTCGAAGTGGGTCAGTTTCGTAAAATGACGGAAAGCCTGCAAATTGAAATTGCAACAGCGGAATCAGCCATTCGTGAAACTGATATCGCCATTAAATCGGTGGAATCAGAGATAGCATCGACTGAGATGGGAAGACGTGGTGCTGAGAATACCGGAACAGAATTGTTAGAAATGAAAGCGGCATTACATCAAAATCATGAACGTGTGAAAAGTGAGCTAGAAGCAATTCAATCAAAAGTTGATACGCTTGAACGCCTAGCTACTGACCGGAGAAACGAAGAGGCTACTTTAACGAGTCGATACAATGAGCTTCGAGAATGCATAGCTGTTTTACGTGAACAGAAAGCACATCAGCAAGCGTCAATCGAAGAAATGGAGGGCGCATCTGCCCAGGCCAAAGTTAAATTGACTTCCTTGCGTGATGAAATGCAGTATTTCACTGGTAGCGAAAATGGCGGAGAGTTGAGCGCTGACCAAATTGCAACCGAGATTGAAAGGGCATCTACTGACAAGAAATTGATTGAGAAATCGATTAGGACAGACAGGGAAATTCGATCAAAGCTTGCAGATTTACTTGAAGAGAAAAGTGCATCCCTTCAAAATCTTCGGGGCAGCACAGGAGAAACAATTTCTGCATTGAATGCGGTATCTATAGTACTATCACGTATCGAAGTGAAATACGAAGCGATAACACAGCAGCTTCTAACTGAATATGGATTGTTTGCAGACGGTGTTATTGCGGACGATTTTGATGAAGTCCAGACCAGAGAAAAAGTTGACTCCTTAAAACACCAACTGGCAGTTTTGGGACCCGTTAATCCGGGAGCTATTGTGGAATTTGAAGAAGTATCTGAACGTCACCTCTTTTTGGATGAACAGCGCAATGATTTAATAGAGGCGAAAACAACACTTCACGAAGCGATGAATGAGATGGACGTTGAAATGACAACGCGATTTTTGACAACTTTCAATGCTATCCAGAATCGTTTCCGTCATGTATTTAAGGAAATGTTTGGTGGTGGTGAGGCGGATTTGATACTTACGCAACCTGATGATTTACTTGAAACAGGTGTGGAGATTGTTGCACGTCCGCCGGGGAAAAAGCTGCAAAGTCTAAGTCTTTTATCAGGTGGAGAACGCGCGTTGACTGCGATTTCATTGTTATTTTCAATCATAGAAGTACGACCTGTACCGTTTTGTATTCTTGATGAAGTCGAAGCTGCACTCGACGAAGCGAATGTCATACGCTACAGTAAATACTTGAAGAAGTTTTCAGAGAAGACGCAATTCATCGTAATCACACATCGGAAAGGTACGATGGAGGGTGCGGATGTGCTCTATGGAATCACAATGCAGGAATCAGGTGTGTCCAGAGTCATTTCGGTTAAAATTTCCGAGGTGCCGGAAGAAGCAATCATGTAAAGGAGTGACTACAATTGTCTTTTTTTAAGAAGCTCAAGGAAAAAATAACAGGCACGAACGAAGCGGTAACAGAAAAATTTAAAGATGGTTTATCAAAAACGCGAAATCAGTTCACATCCAAAGTGAATGATCTTGTTGCACGCTTCAGAGTAATCGATGAAGAATTCTTCGAGGAATTGGAAGAATTGCTGTTACAGGCGGATGTCGGTTTTGAAACAGTCATGGAGCTCATCGATTTACTGAAAGTCGAAGTGCAACGAAAAAACATTAAAGATACAGCGGGTATTCAATCGGTCATTTCTGAAAAGCTTGTTGAAATCTACCAAGCTGGCGAAGAACTTGACAACGAGCTGAATATTCAAGAAGACGGTCTGACTGTTATCTTAATGGTAGGGGTTAATGGAGTTGGGAAAACGACGACGATTGGGAAATTGGCCGCGCGACTGATGGCGGAGGGCAAGACGGTTATGCTTGCGGCAGGCGACACATTCCGTGCTGGTGCCATTGATCAACTCGTTGTCTGGGGTGAACGTGCTGGAGTAGAAGTGATCCGTCAATCGGAAGGCTCAGATCCCGCCGCGGTCATGTACGACGCAATCCGTGCTGCAAAAAACCGCAAAGTGGATGTCCTTATTTGTGATACCGCGGGAAGGCTTCAAAATAAAGTGAACTTGATGAATGAGCTTCAAAAAGTACACCGGGTTATCAGTAAGGAAGTGGAAGGCGCACCGCATGAAGTACTTCTAGCGCTCGATGCAACAACAGGGCAAAATGCATTGATCCAAGCGCAGACATTCAAAGAAGCAACGAATGTTACAGGCATAGTCTTAACGAAGCTTGATGGTACAGCAAAAGGCGGTATAGTACTTGCTATTAGGAAGAAATTAAATATCCCTGTTAAATTCGTTGGACTCGGTGAAGGTGTGGATGATTTACAACCGTTTGATCCAGAAAAGTATGTATACGGTCTTTTTGCGGATGGACTTGAACAGGAAGATAATACAGACAAGTAAAATGACTTGACAGTATACAACTGTCATACTATGATGACTTAGGAAGAACATAGCGGGGAGGCAAAGCGTATGACGCTTGCAAAAACGACACGCATCAACTTCCTCTTTGATTTTTATCAGTCACTTTTGACGGATAAACAAAGACTGTACATGCAACTTTACTATCTAGAAGATCTTTCACTAGGTGAGATTGCCGGTGAATACGGCGTATCGCGTCAAGCCGTCTATGACAATGTTCGTCGGACGGAAGCGATGCTCGAAGATTATGAAATGAAGTTGAATTTATTTTCGGAATTCCAGAAGCGAGCAGAAATTGTAGATTATCTTGAGCAGCTCATAACCGATACAGATAAAAAATCGGAAACAATTAAAGAATTGTTAAGTGCGTTAAGAAATCATGAGTAGGAGGCTCTGTGCATGGCATTTGAAGGATTAGCCCAGCGCCTGCAAGGGACGCTACAGAAAATTAGGGGCAAAGGTAAAATTGACGAAGCTGATGTCAAGGAAATGATGCGTGAAGTTCGTTTTGCGCTTATTGAAGCCGACGTTAACTTGAAAGTTGTCAAAGAGTTTGTCAAAACAGTAAGTGAACGCGCAGTCGGACATGATGTCATGAAGAGTCTAACGCCTGGTCAACAGGTTGTTAAAATCGTTAAAGATGAACTGACAAACCTAATGGGCGGCGAGCAGAACCCAATCCAGTTTGCACGGAAATCACCTACTGTCATTATGATGGTCGGTCTGCAAGGTGCGGGTAAAACGACAACCACGGGGAAACTGGCAAGCGTACTTCGCAAGCGGCACAATAAAAAGCCGCTTCTTGTCGCAGCAGACGTTTACAGACCGGCTGCGATTCAGCAGTTGGAAACACTCGGTAAGCAACTGACAATGCCTGTTTTTGCACTGGGAACTGACATTTCACCTGTTGAAATTGTTCGCCAGGCGCTCGCAGAGGCGGAGAAAGAGCATCATGATGTCGTTATCATTGATACAGCTGGAAGGCTGCATGTTGATGAATTACTGATGCAAGAACTGAAGGATATTCGGGATCTTAGTACTCCAGACGAAGTCTTCCTTGTTGTTGATGCAATGACTGGGCAGGATGCTGTAAATGTCGCTAAAAGTTTCGATGATACTGTTGGAATAACAGGCGTTATCCTGACGAAACTCGACGGGGATACCCGGGGGGGAGCGGCGCTTTCCATTCGTGCTGTTACAGACAAACCAATTAAATTTGTCGGGATGGGCGAGAAGATGGATGCACTGGAACCGTTTCATCCGGAACGTATGGCATCTCGAATTCTTGGTATGGGCGATGTCATGTCTCTCATCGAAAAAGCGCAGGAGAATGTCGATGAAGAGAAGTCGAAGGAACTTGAACAAAAGCTTCTGACGCAATCATTTACACTCGACGACTTCCTTGAACAGCTTCAGCAAGTCAAAAAGATGGGGCCACTTGACGAACTTTTGAAGATGATGCCCGGTGCCAATAAAATTAAAGGTCTCGAAAATGCTAAGGTTGACGAAGGCCAAATGGGGCGCGTTGAAGCAGTAATCCAATCGATGACTACGGCGGAGCGCAATACACCTGAAATCATCAATGCAAATCGTCGCAAGCGAATTGCAAAAGGGTCAGGAACAACCATTCAAGATGTCAATCGGTTATTAAAGCAATTCGAAGACATGAAAAAAATGGTCAAACAAATGACCGGCATGCAACAAAAAGGTAAAAAGAAGATGAAAATGCCTGGATTGGATTCATTTTTTAAATGAAATCCCGGATTTTCGAAAGAATTTCAAGGTGTTAAGAAAAAACACTTTACAAACAACAGAAAGCTTGATAATATACTATCTTGTGTGAAACTATTCGGAGGTGCAAGTAAAAATGTCAGTAAAAATTCGTCTTAAACGTATGGGAGCAAAGAAAACTCCTTTCTATCGTATTGTAGTAGCAGATTCACGTTCACCACGTGATGGTCGTCAAATCGAAACGGTTGGTACTTACAACCCGCTTACAAAACCAGCTGAAGTAAAAATCAACGAAGAGCTAGCTCTTAAATGGCTTCAAGAGGGTGCGAAACCATCTGATACTGTCCGTAACCTGTTTTCCGACAAAGGCATTATGGAAAAATACCATAACGCTAAACTCGGTAAGTAATCAGGAGGGGTGCACATGAAGCAGCTGATTGAGACAATCGTTAAACCGTTAGTCGATTATCCAGAGGATGTTCGGATTGCGATGGATGAACACGATAATCGTGTCATCTATAAACTATCTGTAAATCCCGAAGATATGGGAAAAGTTATCGGAAAGCAGGGACGTGTTGCGAAAGCGATACGCACCATTGTTTACTCAGCAGCAGGCAGTCACCATGGCAAGAAGGTTTACATCGATATTATAGATTGATACAGAAAAGGAGGGAGCCTATGTTCCTTCCTTTTTTGTTTAAAGTATTATTTCACTACTTACAGTGGTGTCTAAGCTCCAGGCGCCAACCCCTCGAGTCGCTTCAGAATTGCTGGCAAAGGCAAAGAGCGCCTTTACCCTTAATTCCTCCAGCGCTTAACGGCGCCTTACGCTTTTCAAATTAAGGAAGGTGTGATTTTTATGCAATGGTTTAACGTTGGTACAATTGTTAATACGCACGGTATTCGTGGAGAAGTCCGTGTTATCTCGCGTACTCATTTCCCGGAAGAACGCTATACGGTCGGGAACAAGCTTGCCTTGTTCATGCCGGACAGCAAAACGCCTATTTACTTAACTGTGGCAAGTCATCGTCAGCATAAGACTTTTGATCTGTTAACATTTGAAAATCATCCAAATCTTAACGATGTTGAAAAATATCGTAACGGTATTTTCATGATACCGGAAAACCAACTTGGTGATTTGGATGAAAATGAATTCTACTACCATGAAATCGTTGGTTGTACAGTGTTCACGACTGAAGGAGTCGAACTAGGTAAAGTGACTGAAATACTTGAAACCGGTGCGAATGATGTTTGGACGGTAACGCCTGAAAAAGGCAAGCCTCACTACATTCCTTATATCGAAGACATCGTTAAAGAAATCGATATAGCTAGCAAGAAAATTATCATTGATCCGATGGAAGGACTTCTTTCATGATGAAAATCGATGTCCTTTCACTGTTTCCTGAAATGTTCGAAGGCGTTCTTCATTCTTCGATTATGAAAAAGGCGCAGGCGAACGGTGCAGTCACATTTGGTGTAACCGATTTTCGAGATTATTCTACGAGCAAGCATCGTAAAGTTGACGATTATCCTTATGGCGGAGGAGCGGGTATGGTCCTTAAACCTGAACCGCTCTTTGCGGCAGTCGAAGCTATATCCGAAGGCCTTGAAAAACCACCGCGTGTCATTTTAATGTGTCCTCAAGGAGAACGATTTACACAGAAGAAAGCGGAAGAACTATCCGCTGAAGAACATGTCGTGTTCATATGTGGTCATTATGAGGGCTACGACGAGCGTATACGCCAGTATCTGGTCACTGATGAGTTATCTATTGGAGACTTCGTTCTAACGGGTGGGGAGATCGCTGCGATGGCTGTGATTGACAGTGTTGTCCGGCTGTTGCCGAATGTCCTTGGTAATGCTGATTCGCCCGTGCTCGATTCATTTTCTACAGGATTGCTTGAACATCCTCAGTACACACGTCCGTCCAATTTTAATGGAATGGAAGTACCAGATGTATTGTTATCCGGCAATCATGCAGAAATTGATAAATGGCGTGAACAGCAGTCGCTTCTTCGGACATTCGAACGCAGAAAAGATTTGCTGAAAGATGCACCACTTACCGAACATCAACGAAAGTATCTCCAACAATTAAAACGAGAAAACAAATAAGTAGACGACCTTGCAACGACTTGAGATTTGTGGTACCATCTACTATGTGCTTCTATGTAAGTACATACTGACAGATGTTCCGCTGCAAAGGCAAGAAGTGTAAGAGCACCTGAGGATAGGGAGAGGTTAACTATGCAACAAATTATTGCAGCAATCACTAAAGATCAGCTTCGTTCTGATCATCCAGCTTTCCGTGCAGGAGATACAGTTCGTTTGCACGTGAAAATCGTAGAGGGAACGCGCGAGCGTATTCAGCTATTTGAAGGAATTGTTATATCACGTCGTGGAGGCGGAATCAGTGAATCATTCACAGTCCGTAAAATCTCCAACGGTGTAGGTGTTGAACGTACATTCCCTGTAAACACACCAAAAATCACACTACTTGAAGTAATACGCCGTGGTAAAGTACGTCGCGCGAAATTGTACTACCTTCGCGAATTGCGCGGAAAAGCTGCACGTATCAAAGAACTTCGATAAAAAATGCAGGAGGCCCACAAACGGCCTCCTTTCTTTTTGCCTCAAAAATGAATAGACTGTACAATAAAGACAGTAGTGAGCAGGAGGCCTTGCCGATGAATGATGAAAAGAAGAAGAAAAACGAAACATGGGAATGGGTGAAAGCGCTTTTAATCGCATTCGGTCTTGCAGCAATCATCCGAGTCTTCCTATTTACACCAATCGTTGTCGATGGCGTTTCGATGATGCCGACACTTGAGAATGGTGATCGAATGATTGTTAATAAGATTGGTTATACAATCGGAGAACCAAAACGGTTTGATGTTGTTGTGTTCCATGCACCTGAAGAAAAAGATTACATAAAAAGGGTAATCGGACTTCCTGGCGACGAAGTAGAGTATCGGGATGACATTTTATACGTTAATGGAGAACCATTCGAAGAGCCTTATCTCGATCAATACAAAGGGGAAATCGTAGACAACCCATTAACCGGCGATTTCACGCTTGAAGAGGTAATCGGTAGCGAAACTGTCCCGGCCGATCATGTATTTGTCATGGGGGATAACAGGAGAAAAAGCAAAGACTCCAGACATATTGGAGCTGTTGCCATCGATGAAATCATTGGGAGTACAAAAGTCGTTTTTTGGCCGATTAAAGATTTTGGAATTATTAACTGACGGGAGGAACTGACAACATGACAATTCAATGGTTTCCCGGACATATGGCGAAAGCTCGCCGAGAAGTAACTGAAAAGCTGAAGCTAGTTGACATCGTTTTTGAATTAATCGATGCTAGGCTACCACTATCTTCTAGAAATCCGATGATTGACGAAGTCATTCATCAAAAACCAAGACTTCTTATTCTGAACAAGATGGACCTTGCGGATGAAACGGAAACAGCACGCTGGATCCGCTATTTTGAAGCGCAAGGAATGCGTGCAGTTGCCATCAATTCATTTGAGGGTAGGGGGCTTCAGACTGTTATAAAAGCTGCAAAAGAGATTTTGGAGCCGAAATTGGAAAGAATGCGTTCAAGAGGCATTCGTCCAGGCGCCATGCGTGCGATGATTGTGGGGATTCCTAACGTTGGTAAATCGACACTTATTAACAGGTTGGCAAAGAAAAACATTGCCAAAACTGGTAATACGCCAGGCGTTACAAAAGCCCAGCAATGGATTAAATATGAAAAAGAGCTAGAGCTTTTAGACACCCCAGGTATTCTGTGGCCAAAGTTTGAGGATAAAGAAGTTGGCTTTAAGCTTGCATTGACAGGCGCCATTAAGGATAAAATCGTCAATATGGAAGACTTGGCAGTATATGGCCTTCGTTTCCTAGAGGCAAATTATCCAGCTAGGCTGACAGACAGATATGGACTAACAACTGTCGGCGACGAAATCCTTCCAATTTTTGAAAAGATTGGTTCACTTCGTAAAGTGTATACTGTCGGCGGAGAAATCGATTATGACAAAGTGGCAGAGTTGGTTGTCCGTGATATTCGCAACGAATACCTTGGCAAACTGACCTTCGACTTCACAGCAGAACAATCACAAAATGACTAGGCCGATGCCGGCACGGAATTAATTCCGCGGCAATCGGCCTTTTCTTTTATGGGAGTCGAAAAGTGGCAAAGATAACCGATATACTAACAAAGAGATGGATCGATAAGTCGTCTGTTAATGGAGAGTGATTGCATTGAAAACGATAAAGGAAATTACGGAACGGCTGACGCATGTTAAAGAGCCGGAATTCTGGATGGAAGAGCTTGCACAGGATTCAAGAACTGGCGTGCAAAATGCACTTAGTCGCTGGAAGCGCCAGTATGAAAAGCAGAAAGCTATAGAATACAATCATATGCTGAAAGAAACGTTTGATAAGTCATTTGCGCCGTTTGAAGGAGCATTGATTGCAGGGGTAGATGAAGCGGGGAGAGGGCCGTTAGCGGGTCCTGTGGTCACTGCAGCGGTTATTCTGCCGCGAGAAACACCGGAACTTGTTGGTCTTGATGATTCAAAGGCTATATCAAAGGCAGAACGGGAACGGCTTGCAGAACAAATAAAGATCGTCGCTATCGCTTATTCAGCACATATTCAATCCACCCATATGATTGATGAAATGAATATTTATGCCGCAACAAGGGATTCGATGGAACAGGCAGTAAAGGGGCTTACAGTCAATCCTGATTTCGTCATTGCGGATGCCATGAAACTGGCTACAAATTGCCCTACAGAATCGGTCATTAAAGGTGATGCGTTGAGTTTAGCTGTGGCGGCTGCATCGATTATTGCAAAAACAACAAGAGATGCCATTATGGATAATTTACATAACGACTTTCCTATGTATAATTTTAAGAAAAATGCGGGATATGGGACTGCGGAACATGTTCTAGCACTTCAAACACATGGACCTTGTGAACATCACCGAATAACTTTCGAACCTGTTAAATCAATGCTGGAGGGGAGGAAGGGAAATCGATGAATTTTCCTACTGCAGCAGTATCGGCAAGTCAGGGGGGGGGCGCCGTTCCAAATAGACCGCTGACCTTAAATGAAGGGCAAATGGTCCATGGGCAGATTAAGCAGCTTTTTCCGGGGCAAATGGCTGAAGTCCAAATTGGGGGACAAAAGGTATTCGCTAAACTGGAAGTCCCGATGAAAGTGGGTGACTCCTACTACTTTCAAGTAAATGCAGTTAAGCCAGAATTGCAACTGAAAATCATTTCAGGACCACTTCAAGCTACGGAGGGGCAGGCACGCCAACTTGGCGGATTAATGGACGCGATGCAATTGCCAAAGACACCAGAAATGCAAGCATTGCTGGCGTTCGTCATGAAAAATAAAATCCCGATGACGCGGGATAGTTTGCTAGAGGCGGAAGCGTTATTAAAAGTAGTACCGCCAGCCGCACGTAATGAAGCACTTGCGTCACTTCAGAAGATGATTGAGCTGAAATTGCCGCTTACTGAGAATATCTTTCGGTCACTTTTAGGAGTCGAAACGAAAGAAGGTTTGCATAGTGTTTTGACTTCGTTGCGAAATGCGTTGGCACTGGATAACGCGGTCATGCCGCAGGTCAAAGATGCTATTTTAACTGCGCTAGAGAAGATGGCTAAGCCCTTTGCGCAGGCGACAGGGGGAGCACTACTGGGTCAATCTCTACTCACATTACTGGATCGTTCCGCGCCTGGAGAAGAACGTTTTGCTATCCTGCAAATGCTGAAAAGTGCAGGTGTCTTACCGGAACGGACATCTCTTGCAAACCTACCGCAAGTGCTCGCTTCATTGATTTCGGGAGAAGGCGCAGCACGTCCAAGTAATGCTTTGCCAGCATCACAACCAGTCCTAGTAGGGCCACAGGACGTTCTCGCCGCAAGTGTGAATAGGCAGGCTGCTACCGCGCCCGAAGCGCCTTCAGTGTCACCGCGGATTGTGCAGCAGGTGCTGACAGAGCTCAAGCAAATTGGAGAGGCTTCGCCAGCCCAACAGAAGGTCCCAATGGAAAATTTAAAAGCTTTGATTTCATCCGATTTGGTGACAAATTCACAGCAGAAAACGGTGCTCACGGCAATGATTGACCGTGCTGCAAATGCACAGCCGATTGCACAATCGCCAACGAATTTCGTCCAAGAGTTCAGTCAGGTATTAACGCGCTTAACGGCTGAAAATGCAGTTGCAGCTCCTTTCCAGGCTAGTCCCTTAGCAGAAGGTCCCAAAGAACAATTGCTAGCCCTACTCGGTCAACAAGGAACTGGGAAGTTGGCGGGGCTTCTGCGAACGGCGGAACAATCTGCTAACCCAGCTATCCAGAAAATGGTGCAGGTAGCAGAAGTCGCCGTTGCTTCGATGATTGATGGGAAAGCTGTGAAAGATGCGCTCCAAACAGTCATACGTTCATTCGGGCTCAATTATGAGGCGGGATTACTCGGGAAAGAACCTGATATCGGACGTCTTGCGGAAACGTTAAAACCCCAACTACTTTCCCTTATGCATGACCCTTCTGTCTCGACAGCTCTTCGTGATGTGGCAGAAACGGTCGTCACGAGGATGAATGGACCGTTACTTCAGTCGGGGGAAAACGGTGTGCAACACCAATTGATTATGCAAGTTCCACTCGAGTTTTTTGGCAAGCGTATCGATGCCACATTGCAGTGGAATGGACAAATGCAAAAGAATGGAAAGATTGATGCGGACTTTGCACGAATTCTTTTTTATCTCGAACTCGACTCGATTGACAAGACGATTATCGACATGCAAGTCCAGAACAGGGTCGTAATGGTGACCGTCTTCAATGCAGATGAGACGCTTAAGTCGATAGGCGGAGGACCTCTTCAGGAAAGATTGAAGGAGGGACTTGAGTCGACGGGCTATAAATTGTCTGGTGTATTCTTTAAGAACTTTACCGAGGAAGAAAAAAACGTGCAGAAACAGAAAAAAGCGATGAAAATCGATGGGCAAGGAGTTGACTTCCGCATATGACAGAGGAACGTCATATCCGAAAAGAGGCGGTTGCCCTTTCATATGAACCATTTTCGGCAGGGGCGCCAAAAGTAGTTGCAAAAGGGAAAGGGAAGATCGCTGAAAATATATTGGAAAAAGCGAAAGTGAATAATATCCCTATTCAGGAAGATCCTAGCCTTGTGGAAATTTTAGGGCAATTGAATGTTAATGAATCGATTCCCGAAGAATTGTACAAAGCGGTATCTGAAGTGTTTGCCTATATTTATCAGATTGACCGTCAACATGGAGAGAAAAGAATAACGGAAGTTTGAAATAGATTCGACAAATTTCTACATTTGGAATTCAATTGTGGACATTGTTTGACATGTTTACTACAATGGATAAGGCAGTAAATTAAATAGCTTAGAAGTACGAATGGAGGATGTAAGATGAATATCCATGAATATCAAGGCAAACAGCTACTAAGAGAATATGGTGTAGCAGTTTCTAATGGTCTTGTTGCTTTCTCTCCTGAGGAAGCAGTAAAAGCTGCAAAGGAACTAGGTACAGACATTATCGTAGTTAAAGCACAAATCCACGCGGGTGGACGTGGGAAAGCGGGCGGCGTTAAGATTGCAAGAAATCTTGATGAAGTTCGTGCTTATGCTAAGGAATTGATTGGTAAGACACTTGTGACTCACCAAACAGGTCCAGAAGGTAAAGAGATCAAACGTCTTCTTATCGAAGAAGGTTCTGATATCAAAAAAGAATACTATCTTGGACTTGTCCTTGACAGTGCAACAGACCGTGTAACACTTATGGGTTCTGAAGAAGGCGGAATGGACATCGAGGAAGTTGCGGAAGCAACACCTGAAAAGATTTTCAAAGAAGTCATCGACCCAGTTGTTGGTTTAACTGGATTCCAAGCACGCCGCATGGCATATAACATGAACATCCCTACACACCTTGTAAACAAAGCAGCGAAATTCATGCTAGGACTTTACCAAGTGTTCGTAGAAAAAGACGCATCTATTGTTGAAATTAACCCACTAGTTGTAACAACTGGTGACGATGTACTTGCTCTTGACGCGAAATTCAACTTTGACGACAGTGCGCTATACCGTCATAAAGATATCCAAGCACTTCGCGACTATGATGAAGAAGATCCAAAAGAAATCGAAGCTTCAAAATTTGACCTAAGCTATATTTCTCTTGACGGAAACGTAGGCTGTATGGTTAACGGTGCAGGTCTTGCAATGGCTACAATGGACACGATTAACTACTTCGGTGGTTCACCTGCTAACTTCCTTGACGTTGGTGGTAGTGCAACGGCTGAAAAAGTTACAGAAGCGTTCAAAATCATTCTTTCTGATGCAAATGTCAAAGGGATTTTCGTCAACATCTTCGGTGGAATTATGAAGTGTGACGTTATTGCTGAAGGTGTTATTGCTGCATCTAAAGAAGTAGGTCTACAAGTGCCACTTGTTGTTCGTCTAGAAGGTACAAACGTCGACAAAGGTAAAGCACTATTGAATGAATCAGGTTTGAACATCATCGCTGCAGATACGATGGCAGACGGTGCTAAAAAGATTGTAGAACTAGTAGGTTAAGAAAGGCAGGGACAAACGATGAGTATTTTTATTAACAAAGATACAAAAGTTATCGTACAAGGAATTACGGGTGCTACAGCACTTTTCCATACAGAACAAATGCTAGAGTACGGAACGAAAATTGTTGGCGGAGTTACACCTGGTAAAGGTGGAACTGAAGCGGCGGGTGTTCCTGTTTTTAACACAGTTGAAGAAGCTGTAAAAGCAACAGGCGCAAACGTATCAGTTATTTATGTTCCAGCTCCATTTGCTGCAGATGCAATTCTAGAAGCAGTAGAAGCAGAACTTGACATGACAATCTGTATTACAGAACATATCCCAGTACTTGATATGGTCAAAGTTAAGCGTTATATGGAAGGCAAGAAAACGCGTCTTGTCGGTCCAAACTGCCCGGGTGTTATCACGGCAGACGAATGTAAAATCGGCATCATGCCTGGCTACATTAATACAAAAGGCCATGTAGGCGTTGTTTCACGTTCAGGTACACTGACGTATGAAGCAGTTCTTCAATTGACGAACGCTGGAATCGGACAGTCTACTTCTGTTGGTATTGGCGGAGACCCAGTTAACGGAACAAACTTCATCGATGTACTAAAAGAATTCAACGAAGACCCTGAGACATATGCGGTTGTTATGATTGGTGAAATTGGCGGTACTGCTGAAGAAGAAGCAGCTGCGTGGATTCAAGCGAACATGACGAAGCCTGTTGTTGGCTTTATCGGTGGTCAAACAGCTCCTGAAGGAAAACGTATGGGCCATGCTGGTGCCATCATTTCCGGTGGTAAAGGGACAGCTGCTGAGAAAATCAAAGCACTTAACGCTGCAGGCGTTGAAGTTGCGGACACGCCATCTGTTATCGGCGAAACTTTAATTAAAGTAATTAAAGAAAAAGGTCTATACGAAAAGTGTAAAACACATTAATATGATAGATGCAGCGTGCTAGTTTATGCGCTGCATCTTTTTTTTCTACTATAAAGGGAGGAATTCGATGGAACTGACAGATGCCGAAAGGCGATTGCTAGCGCTCCACTATGTATTTCCGGTGCCTTTGAACAGATTAAACAGACTTTACGAGATAGACCCCAATCTTGAAAAGTTATATGTTTACAAGGCGGTTGAACTTGCTCATATCCTAAACATCTCGGTGTTAAAAGCGAGTCAATTGAAAGACAGTCTACACCGTAATGCTGATACCCCCTACGAAGCGTTATATAAGCGGAATGCAATCACCCCAATTCCGTTCACAAATCCCTTATACCCTGACCAGTTACATGTACTTATCGATCCTCCGGCAATTCTTTATGCAAAAGGGGATCATACATTACTTGCTAAACAATTTAAAGTGGCTATTATTGGAGCCCGAAAAGCAACTGTTTATTCACAAGAAGCAATGTCGCTTATCGTTCCCCCGCTCGTTGAAAATGGAGCCGTAATCGTATCGGGATTAGCAACAGGAGCTGACACGATGGCGCATGTAGCGGCACTCAAATTCGGTGGTAAAACAATTGCTGTACTTGGGCATGGATTGTTCCATCTTTACCCAAAAGAAAATCAGGCGCTAGCGGACAGAATTGCACTAAAACATCTCCTAATTACAGAATACCCACCGTACGTAAGCCCTGAACGTTGGACTTTTCCGATGCGTAATCGTATCATAAGCGGGTTATCAGAAGTAGTCGTTGTCACTGAATCAGCAGATAAAAGTGGAACGATGAGTACGGTCGAGCACGCACTTGATCACGGAAAAGATATCTATGCAGTTCCCGGGCCGATAACATCACTATTGTCAGCAGGCCCAAATAGGTTGATAGATGAAGGGGCAAGACCGGTGTGGAACGGGTTCCAAATCGTCGAATCGCTCGTTTTCAATGGTTGAATAAAACTCTTTTTCATTGAAAAGGTTGCTTTAATCTCAAAACTGGTATACATTTTGCAACAGATATTCTTTTGATGAATAAATACAAAACCTCTTTAAGGAGGCATACACTTAATGGCAGACTACCTAGTAATTGTGGAATCACCCGCAAAGGCAAAAACGATTGAACGCTATCTCGGAAAAAAATATAAAGTGCGTGCATCACTTGGACATTTGCGTGATCTTCCGCGCAGTCAGATGGGCGTAGATACCGAAAATAACTTTGAACCGAAATACATTACCATTCGCGGCAAAGGCCCGATTCTTCAAGATTTAAAAAAAGAAGCTAAAAAAGCTAAAAAAATCTTTCTCGCAGCTGACCCCGACAGAGAAGGGGAAGCGATTGCGTGGCATTTGGCAAATCAGCTTGGCGTAGATATCGAATCAGATTGTCGAGTTGTCTTCAATGAAATAACAAAAGAAGCGATTAAAGAATCATTTAAGAATCCACGGCCAATCGATATGGATCGTGTCGATGCACAACAAGCCCGTCGCATTTTAGATAGACTTGTAGGCTACAACATCAGCCCAATACTTTGGAAAAAAGTGAAAAAAGGGTTATCCGCTGGCCGGGTTCAATCTGTCGCACTACGTATGATTATCGACAGAGAAAATGAAATCAATGCATTTGTCCCTGAAGAATACTGGAGCATCTCCGGTCAATTCGAAAAAGACGATACTGCATTCGAAGCGGAGTTCTTCGGCGATTCGAAGAAAAAAGTGAAACTTACAGACAAACAACAGGTCGATGCAATCTTAAGCCGATTAAGCGGGGATACATTCGATATTGCGAATGTTGTTAAAAAAGAGCGTAAACGAAATCCAGCGTTGCCGTTCACCACTTCATCCTTGCAACAGGAAGCAGCACGAAAGCTGAACTTCCGAGCGAAAAAAACGATGATGCTTGCCCAACAGCTCTATGAAGGAATCAACCTTGGGAAAGAAGGTCAAGTTGGTCTTATTACATACATGAGAACAGACTCGACCCGAATTGCCGATAGCGCAAAAGAGGAAGCAAAATCATTCATCGAAACAATGTATGGAGAAGAATTTATAGCAACATCAAAGCCGGTAGCTAAAGGTAGCGCCGCAAAAACGCAGGACGCACACGAGGCAGTACGCCCGACATCTGTTATGCGACCACCGGCTGCTATGAAAACAGTATTGTCACGGGATCAACTACGTCTTTACAAACTCATATGGGAACGACTCGTCGCCAGTCAAATGGCACCAGCGGTACTCGACACGGTTGCGGTCGATCTTGTGAATGGTGATGTCCGCTTCAGGGCGAACGGTTCGCAAGTTAAATTCCAAGGGTTCATGAAAGTGTATGTTGAAGGTAACGATGATAAAGAAGAGGAGAAAGACCGTATCCTCCCGCCGCTTGAAGAAGGCGAACAAGTGAAGTTTAGTGAAATCGATCCCAAACAGCACTTCACGCAGCCGCCACCAAGGTTCTCGGAAGCGAGATTGGTCAAGACGCTTGAAGAGCAGGGAATAGGTCGTCCATCCACGTACGCACCGACGCTCGACACAATTCAAAAACGTGGATATGTGGTCCTTGATGCGAAAAGATTTCTTCCGACAGAACTTGGCGGTATCGTTCACCAGGCTGTAGATCAATACTTCCCTAATATTATCGACCTTGAATTTACAGCTCAAATGGAAAAAGAACTTGATAATGTAGAACATGGTCTGATTAAATGGAAGAATGTTATTGGCAACTTCTATGGCGATTTTGAAAAGCATGTGCAAATCGCAGATGCAGAGATGGAAAAAATCGAAATTAAAGATGAACCAGCCGGTGAAGACTGTGACAAATGTGGTTCCCCAATGGTCTATAAATTGGGTCGATACGGCAAGTTCATGGCCTGTTCCGATTTTCCGGATTGCCGCAATACGAAAGCCATTATCAAACCAATCGGTGTAACTTGCCCAACATGTAAAGAAGGACAGGTCGTCGAACGGAAGAGCAAAACGAAACGTATATTTTATGGCTGCGATAGATATCCGGAGTGTGAATACGTTTCATGGGATAAGCCAATTACGAGACCGTGTCCGAAATGTGAAAGTACGCTAGTTGAGAAGAAACTGAAAAAAGGTGTACAGATTCAATGTACAGAATGTGATTATAAAGAAGATACGCAGTAACAAAGAAAAGCGTAAGCGCCTGGTCAGGGGCGGCTGGCTTATGACCCGAGCCCCTAGGCGCTGGAGTCTGGACAAAAGAGAAAAGCGTAAGCGCCTGGTAGACCCGAAAAGCGCTGGAGGGCCTTAAGATAAAGGCGCTCTTTGCCTTTAACTTAAGGACTGAAGCGACTCGAGGGTCTAGGCGCTGGAGTCTGGACAACAAAGAAAAGCGGAGGGCGCCGCTACAAATGAACAAAGCCTAAGTTCGCCACATCGTGTGGCAACGGCTTTGTGACCCATATCCTGTGGGCCCGCGACAGGCATAAGATGATCCAGCGACGTGGCGGTTTTTGCCACATAGCTGGACTGCTTATGACCCAAGCATCTGGCGCCCGGAGCTGGAC